>JALVWL010000132.1 GCA_027034965.1 Candidatus Omnitrophota bacterium | reverse complement strand
AGAAAGGGTGCTAAAGGAGGCTATCTATGTCTCGTAGCTGAGACCTGTTTCTACTTGATATGATACAGGCCTGCGAAAACATTCTTTCTTACACAGAAGAAATGGAGTTTGAACAATTTGTTGCTAATAATATGGTGTACGATGCAGTTCTGCGCAATCTCGAGATTATAGGAGAGGCTGCTAAGAAAATTCCTGCTGACATAACACATAGATACACAAAAGTTCCTTGGAGGTCTATATCTGGCCTTAGGGATATTTTAGCCCACGTCTATTTTGCATTAGACGATCCTACTTTATGGGACATTGTGCATAATAGGATTCCCTTTCTGTTGGAACAACTCCGAGATATATTGGAGAAGGAAACGTAAATAAAAAGAGTCTCCACTTATAACTACTACCACATCATAGAAAATACAATTTTTTACCTTAAGCCCGGATGCCCCACCAAAACACAACAAAAAGGCCTATCCCAGGGACCGTCAAGAATAGTGTGTCTAAGCATAGGCACTATGTGGGAGGGGATGGCTTTTTTCTTGATTTTTGGGATTATTTGCAGTATACTGCAGATAATCACGAAATTATTTGCAGTATGGTGCTAAAATGATAAGAGAATCTGTTTTAAAACAGGTATTAGTAGAGCAAAGGGAGCTGGTAAGGCCTTTGCCCGAATATATTGAAAGAGAGCTGATTAAGGAAATTTCTTCTCTGGTGAGCCTAAAGCACATAGTTACTGTTACAGGGCATAGAAGGGCAGGCAAATCAGTATTCCTTTCACAGATTATAGAAAGGTATTATGGAATAGACAACGTCTATTACCTTAATCTGGACGATGAGAGGCTTGCCTCTCTTTCCCTTGAGGATATGAATAGCGTTATGGAGGCCTTTTTCAGCCTTTTTGGGAAGAGAAGGGTAATCTTTTTGGATGAGATTCAGAATCTCTCCGGGTGGGAGAGGTTTATCTCAAGGCTTTATAATCAGGGCTATAAGATATATATTACGGGTTCTAATGCAAATCTGCTTTCATCTGAGCTTGCTACGGTTTTGACGGGCAGGTATGTTGAGGCCAAGATTTATCCTTTTTCTTTTAGGGAATTTCTTATGTACAGAGGAGTTAAGGTGGACGATGAAAGGGTTCTGTATAAGACAGAGGTCAAAGGCGAGATAAGAAAACTGTTTGATGAGTATCTCTTAATGGGAGGGTTCCCTGAGGTGGTAAGGTATAAGGAATTGGACCTGCTCAGGCTGCTTTTCTCTGATGTTATAACCAAGGATATTGTGGCCAGGTATGAGATTAGGGAGGCCAAGACAATAAAAGAGATTGCCCATTTTTTGGTTTCAAACCCTGCCAAAGAATTTTCTTATAACAGGATTAAGAATATCTATGGACTTGGCAGTGTTCATACGGTCAAGAATTATATTGACTATCTTGTCTCTGCCTATATGTTTTTTGAGTTGCCAAAGTGCTCTTATTCACTAAAGGAGATGCACACGAGAACAAAGAAGTGCTATGTTATTGACAATGGGTTTGTGAGTGCGGTGGGTTTTTCTGCTACGCAGGATATAGGGAGGTTATACGAAAACCTGGTTTTTGGCGAACTGAAGCGCAGGGGGAAAGAGGTTTATTATTACAAGGATAGGCATGGGAGAGAGGTTGATTTCGTTGTAAGAGGAAAGAAAAATATTGAGGAGTGTATTCAGGTTTGTTTTGATGTTGAGGATGAAAAGACGTTTCACCGGGAGGTGAGGAGCCTTTTATCTGCGATGAAGGAATTAAAGGTAGGAAAGGGGTTGATTCTTACGGCCAATGATGAAGATGTGATTAAGGCTGATGAGAAAGAGATAATATTAATCCCTACCTGGAAATGGTGTTTAAGGATTCCAGTTTTTCCCAGAAGGAGATAATCAGAAGTCATTTGCGGTTAATATACGTTTTTTTTGTAGCCTCCAATCTTTAACACCCCAAATTCGCAATTGATTGGGAATCAAGGAGAAATACACCTAAACCCACGCGTAGGCACTAGGGAGCTGGACAGTTTGGGAGGGGATATAGCTGGGTCCTTGGGGATTGGTTTTTGAGATAACAGGTCATAGTTGAAAGTCTAAAATGGACCGGAGGGGAGTCGAACCCCCGACCTTTGGTATGCCGAACCAACGCTCTCCCAACTGAGCTACCGGCCCATTGTCTTTAACCCGGAGAGGGTGGGATTCGAACCCACGAGCCCATTCATCACAGGCTGCCGGTTTTCAAGACCGGTGCGTTCATCCGCTCCGCCACCTCTCCGCTGGTTATTATATTATATTTTTTCTAAAATACAACTCTTTTGCTTGCTATAATAATATTTTAAATCTGATTTAATGAGGTGTTCTATGTGGGAGAAGTTTGAAAGGTGGTATGAGGAATACAAAGATACAGAAAGGTCTCTCTCTGATCCAGAGGTCATCAATGATAGGGCTGCCTATCAGAGGGCAGTGAAACGCCTTTCATCGTTGAAGGAAAAGGCAGCAGTGTATGAGGAATATTTGGCTATTAAAAAGGCCATGGATTCCCTTAAGGATGTGGAGAGGGATCCGGATATGCTGGAGCTGGTAAAGGAGGAGAGAGAGAGGCTAGAGAGGGAATTAGAGGGATTGACGAAGAGGGGAGAGGATATCCTGTTGTCGGATATCCCGGATGCGGATAAGGATGTGATTATCGAAATAAGGGCCGGAACAGGAGGCCTTGAGGCAACGCTCTTTGTCTCGGATTTATATCGGATGTATAGCCGTTATGCTGAAAAGAAGGGATGGAAGATAGAGGTGCTTGATTCAAATCCGAGTGATGTTGGTGGTTATAAGGAGATTATATTTTCTGTATCAGGTAGTAAGGTCTATTATTACTTGCGCTATGAAAGCGGTGTTCATCGCGTTCAGAGGGTGCCGGTAACAGAGACAGGTGGCAGGATACATACATCTGCGGCATCGGTTGTTGTTCTGACAGAGCCAGAGGATGTGGATGTCCAGATAGAGCCTAAGGAATTGAAGATAGATGTATATCGTTCCAGTGGTCCGGGGGGCCAGTCTGTGAATACGACTGATTCTGCGGTGCGTATTACGCATTTGCCGACGGGGATAGTCGTTACCTGCCAAGATGAACGCTCTCAGCTTAAGAACAAGGAAAAGGCTATGCGCGTGTTGAAGGCCCGTTTGTTGGATATGAAAAAGCGTCAGCAGGAGGCAGAACTGGCATCGCATAGGAAGAGTAGCATTGGCAGTGGTGATAGGAGTGAGAAGATCCGCACATATAATTTTCCGGATCACAGGGTTACGGACCACAGGATAAACTTTACGACTTATAGATTGGAAGAGGTGCTGGAGGGTGAGCTGGATGAGGTAATAGATGCGTTATTGCGGGCAGAGAAGGAAGAGTTGAAGAGGATGTGATTGATGAAACTTCACGATGTCCTGAAAAAAGCCGATCTGCCGACGTATGAAGTGGAGTTTATCCTCCAGGAATTATTAGGGGTTTCGCGGCATAATCTCTATGAGGTAGATATCCCGCCAGGGGTTTATCGGAGTTTTCTTTCCCTTGCCGAGAAAAGGAGGCAGGGTTTTCCGTTGCAGTATCTGTTGGGTGTGGCGTATTTTTATGCTCTGAAGCTAAAGATTGTCCCTGGCATCTTTATTCCCCGACCTGAGACAGAGATATTGGTGGATGAGGCAATAAAGAGGATAAAGAAGGGAGATAGTGTCCTTGATGTTGGTAGTGGCAGTGGTGCGATATCCCTTGCCATTGCCAGTAAGAGGAAGTGTCTTGTGGATGGGATTGATATATCGTCTTTGGCCATAGCGATATCCGGTGAGAATAAACGCGATTTGATAGAACAGGGCGTGTTAAAGGGAGAGGTAAGATTTATACTGGGGGATTTCCTTTCTTTTGGGGATTCGGGTAGGCAGAGGAGTTATGACGTTATCGTTAGCAATCCACCTTATATAGACTTTGATAGGCGCGATGATTTGCCAGAGGATGTTAAGAAAGAGCCTCCGGTTGCGTTGTTTTCTGCAAACAATGGTAATTTCTTTTACGAAAGGTTGTTTGGTATAGCTTGTTCTTTGATAAAGAAAGAGGGGTATTTGCTGGTCGAGCTACCAGGAGAAGAGGAGAGGACAGGGCAGATCGATTTACTGGCAAGGCAATATGCCTGGAAGAAGGTAAAGGTGGTGAAAGACTTGAACAGCAGGGATAGGGTTTTGGTGTTAAAGAGGAACAATAAGAAATAGCTTAATATGCAGGAGATAGAGAAGGCCATAGGATATGATTTTAAGGATAAGGGCTTGCTTGAGCAGGCCTTGACCCCTTCTTTTATCGATAGGGATAGGAATAATCAGCGTCTGGAGTTTTTGGGGGACAGTGTTCTGGGGCTGATAATCTCGGAGTTTCTTTACAGGCACCTGCCTCTGGCGCAGGAGGGGATCTTGACGCGGATTAAGTCTTTTCTGGTGAGTAGAAAGGTCCTGGCCTTGATAGGCAGGGAGATTGGGCTTGATAAGGTGTTGGCCTTTCGAGATGGAATGAACCGGGATAAGTTGATAGCGGATACAACAGAGGCGGTTATTGGGGCAGTATATCAAGAGGCAGGTCTTTCTAGGACGCGCGATTTGATTTTGTCTCTCTGGGAGGGGGTTATAAAGGATATAAGTGTCTATGATTTGATAGATCCCAAGGAACAACTACAATTATATGCCCAGAATATTGGTATTGACCTTCCTGAATATGTCGTACTTGAACAGACAGGTCCGTCGCATAGGCCGATGTTTAAGATAGGTGTATACATCGATGGAAGGCTTCTGGGAATAGGAGAGGGCCGTAATAAGAAGTCTGCAGAAAGAAGGGCTGCAAGGATGGCCCTGAAGTCTAATCTTGCAGTTGAGTAGAGATCGGTCTATGTTTCTTGATCCCTTAGAAGCTCTCTTATTGCCTCGAGGTAGGTGTCTTCGTTTTCTAGCAACAGGTTGTCATGGGAACCGTTTTCGAAGAGGAGGAGTTTTTTTGGTTCTTTTGCCCTGTCAAACAATCTTAAGGTATGTCTGTAGTTTATAACTGTGTCTTGTTTGGAATGCAGGAATAATTTCGGGCAGTCGATATTGGCTATCTTTTTTAGGTTTTCGAATCTATCTATTGCTACTAGGTGGCAAGGGATAAAGGGATATCGTTCAAAGGCAATGTTCGGCAGGCTGGTAAAGGTAGAGTCGATTATAAGGGCCCTTATCTTGGGATGTCTATTTGCTATCTCGATGGCCACTGCTCCGCCAAGGGATTTTCCCAGAAAGATTAGATCTGTATCCTGTATCTGAAGGTGCTTTTTTGTAAAATCAATCGTTGTTTCGGCATCTTGATAGAGATTTTTTTCGCTTGGTTCCCCTGTGCTTTCACCATAGCCGCGATAGTCAAAGAAGACTATATTCATATTGAGCCTTTTGAGGGCCGGTATTAATTTTAGACGGTCTTCGAGATTCCCGGTGTTTCCGTGAAAGTAGATTAGGGTTGTCTTTGTCTGGTTCTCGGCAGGGATGAGCCAGAGATGTATTGATTCATTTGGGCCTATCTCTATGTGATGGTCCTCATATTTTATTCCTAGCTGAGTGGGTGTATTATGTATCTTGTCTTTTCTTGGTAGGTATAGGAGCTTTCGTTGATTAGTAACTATATAGAGGAAGACAGTTAAATATGCTGCTAGTGTCGTTAAGAATATATTTATCAGGAATAATTTAATCACGGGTCAGTTCGTCCATAAGTTCTTTTACTGAAAGTATCTTTTTTACTCTGTAGGCATTATGTCCCACGGTGAAGAGTGGTTTTTCGTCTGTGTCTGCGTATATGGTTGCCCCCAAAAGACCATTGCATATACAGAAGTAGTTTCTATTATCGTCCATTGCCGGACAATAGCCATTGTAAAGGACATATCCCCTGTCGCATTTTGGGGGTCTGGCTGCTTTTAGTGTATCCAGGTACATCGGTGAATCCTTTAGTAGTCTGAAAAGCATTCCACAGGGAGACCCTGGCCTCTCCGCTACTATGATATCCTGTTTCCTGGCCTTCACGACCATATCTTTGAATTCTTCGGTTGCGCCGCTTTCATAGGTTGCCAGGAATCTAGTTCCCATCTGTACGCCACTTGCGCCTAATTCTAAGAATCGCTCTATGTCTTCTCTGGTGTAGATCCCGCCGGCTACTATCACCGGAATCTTTCCATATTTCTTTGCCACTTTCAAAACCCCGGGCAGCAGATTTTCTAATTTGTTTTCTTCCTTTTCGATATCAGAGAGCCTTTTCCAGCCTAGGTGACCTCCTGCCAATGGTCCTTCCAGTATGACGGCATCTGGAATGTAACCAAACCTTGCCCAGCGCTTGCACACGATCTCGAGTGCACGGTCGGAAGATACGATGGGGATGAGGGCAGTGCGAAAGTTCTTTTTATGATTCAGAGCTATCTCTGGAAGTTGTAAGGGTAGGCCTGCCCCGGATATTATTGCGTCTACTTCACCGTCTAGAGAGGCCTTGACAGAGGTGGTGTAGTCCTGGAACAGGGCCACCATTATGTTTATGCCTATGACACCGCCATCTATCTTTGCGTCTTTTATCTCCTGTATGGTTGCCTCGTAGGTGTTTAGCGGCTTCCCGACTCTGTTGCTTGTCAGGATATCCAAGGCCACACTTGAGATTACGCCCATCCCCCCTTCCCTGGCTACTGCCCTTGCCAGGGGGGCCATAGATATGCCAGCCCCCATCCCTCCCTGGATTATAGGGAAGCGGAGCGTAAAATCTTTTATCTTTAAAGACGGTAAGGCCATATTGTCCCCCTATGTGGTACTGATAATCGTAGATAGTATAACTTGCAAGGATAATCATTGCAACAATAAATAAGGATTGGGTTTGATGTTGTCAGGATATAAAATATGAGGCATACTTATAAAGTATGAGGGTCTTTTTGAATATGAAAAGAGCAGTTTGGATAGGGTTTTGCCTTTTTTCCCTTGTCTTTGGGACCGTCCTTTCCCTGGTGGCCTGGGACAGTCCGATTGGGGTTTTGGTTTCTGATAGTGGTCTGGACCTGCTGGTGGATAGGACTCTGGATAGGGGTTTTGTGGAGAGGCTTGTCTCTGCATGTATGAGCCTAGAGGATATCGATGAATTATGGGTGAATCTGTCTGTATTTGAACCGGAATCTCGTCTCCTGCCGAATAATCTTAGGGATAATTTGATAGGGAAGGTCTTGGTGGATATGGACATTCAGCTCAAGAGGGATGTGGCTGAGGCCTTGATGGGTTATCTGCCAGTGGATGTGGAGAAGGATATAGACTTTAGGGCCTGGATTTCGCCCAGAGAGGCAAGGATTGAGGAGAGGGATGGTGTTTTCTATGTCCTGGGAGGGGAGTTTTCTGTCCACCTGTCCCTGGACTATGAGGGTATTGATGTGCAGGAGTTAGAGGGACGCTTGACAGAGAAGGTCAATTCCTCAGAGAGGTATAGGCCGTTAAGGGAGCTGTTTGAGGTAGCTGTTCTGGTTAGGCATCTGAGGAAAAATTACGATTTGAGGTCCCTTTATCGGGGGGAGAGGTGGGAGATTAGAGAAAGGGTTAGGGAATATGTGGATCTGTATGTTGAAGATCTGGTGGGCGGGGTTTCCCTATCCGGATATAAGGAAACAAGGCAGTCTATTGATATAGGCTTGGAAGGGGGATTTAGATTAAGGGCAGAATCATTGCCATATTGGGCGGCTGACCTGAGCGACTATATATCAAGGCGAGCGGTTATTGTCTCTGATCTGGATCAGACCTTGATAGACGATGATGTGCTGCCTGATGAACTGGCAGATGAGATAGTCAGGTTCCTGTGCTTAAGGGGAAGGCTCTTTGTTCTGACGGCCTCACCGATAGAAAAGATAGAGAGGTTTCTGTTGCCGGGGTTGCGAGAGAAGATACTGAAGGCAGGTGTGTATAAAAATCTTATATTTGTAACCGATACTGGTCTTAATGCCTGGGTGATTGGAAAAGATGGAAGGCTTGAGAAGGTATATGGCCACTCTATTGCAGAGGAAATGGGTCAGCAAAACTATGTGCGGATGCTCGAGGTCTTGTCTGAGGCCAGGAATAGGTTCCAGCTAAGGCCTGTTAAGGGAGATGTTGTCCTGCTCGAACCATCCAGGATTGTGTTTTGCCCATGGGGTTATGGTTTCTCAAGGGAAGAGAGAAGGCAATTGGAAGAGAAATTGAGAGACAAGAGGGATGCTTTGAGGAAGGAGATACTTGAATTTTTGAATAGGAGATTTAGAGAGGAAAAATTAAATACAATAGCCTCTATGGCGGGCAAGTTTTCTATAGATGTGTCATTGCAGGAAGGCAAGGCATATGGAATGAAGAAGATATTGGAAGAATGGGGGATTGATAAGCGGGATGTAATCTATATTGGGGATTCTTTTTATGAAGGCGGCAATGATTCCCCTATCCTTGATATGGGGATTGTCTGTGTAAATGTTGGTGAGAGGGGGCCTGGGCTCTATGTAGGCGGGAATCTCAAGGGTAGTAGGAAGGTTTTCAGGGTGATGAATGCCTTTTCTCTCAGGCGCAAGGCGATAGAGGAGTCGAGTATTTCAGAGGAAGAGCGACTCTTGAAAGAGGGAAGGCTGCTGGAGGCCATTGATCTGTTGTCGAATCTGCCAGAAGGGATATTTGAAAGTGTCTTTGAGCGCTCTATTGCGGAAATGAGGGCCTTTATCAAGGCAAGAGAGGATGATGTCTTAGGATTTGTTGATTGGGCAAAGGAGACGGGATTTGGCCTTCAGCCTTTCTCCTATGCCCTGTTTGGGGGTGGGACATCTGTGAGGTACTTCTGGCGGCCGATCCTGCAACGCCTTGATATAGAGGATTCTGTATTATATGGGGTCCATAATGTGGATGACGGGGGTAGCTCTCTTTCTATTATGCGTTTGCTGGAAGATTATGCGCGAGGATCTCGTATAAATCCTGGCTTTGTCCAGCCGTTTGGAGATGCGATGAACGCCCTGACCGGCTTTCTTCCCAGCCCCCTGGGCAGGCTGTTTTCTGATGATATGCGCATTTACAACAAGACCCTATTTGAGTCTGCCTTGAGGCGTCTGATAGAGCTGCGCAGGTCAGGAGCGGACTTCCAGGAAGAAGATGTTATCAGGATCCTGGGATTGATGGTCTTTCTGGAAGACAGGGATAAGGATGAGGGCGCTCTTATCCCAGAGGGAAATATTTCTCTCCGAAATGCCCTGTTGGAATCCATATGCCTGGCAAACCCCAGAGCGTCCCTGGATGCCAATCTTGATGCCGCAAGTATCTTCTTGGGTTTTGATAATAAAAGGATAAGGTTCATAAATGAAGATATGGTTACTATGTATGCAAGACGCCTGGGCTGGACGATTAGGGTTTTGACTGAGAGGGGGCCTCTCTATTTTGGCCTGTTCAAGGAAGCAGATAGATGGTTTCTGCGTATATATGAGAATGGAGAGTGGATAGATAGGGAGATATCGGGGGAAATGGTTTTGATGGAGGGCCTAGAGGTAGGCATTTTGGAAGCTCGCCCCTGTATTAATGATAGGTTTGTTCTGGATTCAGGGGGACTTGACCCGAGACTCTACGACCTGAAAGAGAAAAAGGCCGTTCTATTGGCAAGGGATGGCAGCGGGAGGCAGAGAAAACTGGAGACTGACGAGAAGGATATTCCATTATTTAAAGCGAACGGCAATGCTGTCTACATTATCCCTGATACGATTGTTATGCAGACGAATATAACCGAGACATTTTCTCCCCTTCCAATAGAGGAGATAGGTCTTCTGGAGGTGGATACAAAGGACCCTAAGGAAATCTTTGAGAGGTTGATGGCTTTCAAAGTGGTCAAGCAGATAGAGGGCAAGCCGATAGACCTTTCTTCTGTTTCAAAAGATGGTTTTATTGCCATAGGCCCTGGGAGTTTTTTCAGTTCTATACTGGTAAATTTTGAGGTTAGGTCCTTTGTAGAGGCATTGAGGGCTGCAAGGATGAGGGGGGTTAAGGTGCTTTTGTTCCTGGGTGCAGGGGTGGACAACGAGGTAGTGGATATGAGTATAGGGGATATGCTTAGACAGATAGAACAGGTCTCTGGCCATAATATCTCTGATCTAATAACTGCGGTGGTTGTGCCTAAAGTAGGTCCTGAGAATGGCAGGGAGTATCATATTGAATGGAGTGGTCCACGCAATCTTGCCTCGCCTTCCCTGGGAGGTAAGTCTATATACGGAATTATTGATTTTCGTGATGGGGAGAGGCAGTACTGGGAGAAAAAGGGGATTGTCTTTTTGCCCGTAAAGGTAGAGTGGAAGGAGGTGGAGTCCAGGCTGCCAGGTAGGAGGATAAGGCGCATCTTTTATTCCATAGAGGATACGGTCTCTGTGCTGTCGAATTTTTTGGGGAAGGGGGTGCGGGTCGATGAGGGATCTAATAGAGATAGGTTGTTGGAGCAATTAGACCGGGTCTACGATGATATACGAGCAAAAAATGGGATAACGGCTGGTGTCTACGAGGCAAGAAAGTTCCTTAAGAAGGCTGATTTGTCTTATAGACGGGATGCTGGGGCCCTGGGCTATAATCGGGATATTAATAGGATAGAGGCCTTGCTTGAAGGTGTGGGGATAAAGGAAAATGTCCCTAAGGCCCTGGCGAAGATAA
>JALVWL010000131.1 GCA_027034965.1 Candidatus Omnitrophota bacterium | reverse complement strand
CGATATAAGCGACTTGATTTCTGCATTTGAGCATGCCAAGGAGATGAAGAAAAAGCCTACGATGATAATAGCAAGGACTGTTAAGGGTAAAGGCGTTTCGTTTATGGAGCATGTTGTCGATTTTCATGGACGTGCTCCTTCTTTAGAAGAGG
This sequence comes from Candidatus Omnitrophota bacterium, assembly GCA_027034965.1. Taxonomy (GTDB): domain Bacteria; phylum Omnitrophota; class Gorgyraeia; order S143-82; family S143-82; genus S143-82. The sequence goes on along the minus strand of JALVWL010000131.1, from coordinate 10,598 downwards.
AAAAAAAGGCCTTGGAGGAGATTTTCGACAATGACTGAAAAGATATACACACGCGACTATTACGGCAAGGCCTTAGTTGACCTTGGTAAGGAGAGGCAGGATATTGTGGTGCTGGATGCAGATCTCTCGGGTTCTACGCGCACTTCTATGTTTGCCAAAGAGTTTCCGGATAGGTTTTTCAATGTGGGTGTTGCAGAGCAAAACCTTATGGGTATATCAGCGGGTATTGCCTCTTGCGGGTTTACTGTATTCGCCAGTAGTTTTGCTATGTTCGCAACAGGCCGGCCCTGGGATCAGATAAGGAATACGATTGCGGCAAATAGATTGAATGTGAAGATATGCGCAACCCATGCGGGTATAACAGTAGGAGAAGATGGAGCAAGCCACCAAGCAAACGAAGATATAGCAATAATGCGCGCTATTCCCAATATGCGGGTTATTGTTCCTTGCGATGCCTATGAGACCTATGAGGCCGTTAAGGCGATTGCCCAGATAGATGGACCGTTTTACCTACGTATGGGCAGATCAAAATTCCCTGTTATCCCGAATCGTCTGCCCTTTGAATTCGGTAAGGGACAGGTTATAGAGAGGGGTAAGGATGTATGTATTGTCGCCTGTGGTATAATGGTCAGCGTTGCCTTTGAGGCAGTAGCTATCTTGAGAGAGAAGGGGATATCACCTACACTCGTGAATATGCCTACTATAAAACCCATAGATAAAGACCTCCTGCTGGAACTCACCAAGGGGCATAACCTATTTATCACCTGTGAGGAACATTCTATTATAGGCGGTCTCGGTTCAGCGGTTTGCGAGGCCCTTTCCGAAGTGCAAGGTGTTACAATCAAGAGGCTCGGGATACCTGATACCTTTGGACAGTCGGGTACGCCGGATGAGCTTATGCGCCATTATGGGCTTACGGTAGAGAATATAGTATCATTTGCAACCGAAGGATAGGTGCAGAATCTGGATGAAGCCTCTCATCTTTAGTCGGGCAAAACTTAACCTCTTTCTCTATGTAACTTCCCGATTGAATTCAGGTTATCACTCTATCTATTCCCTGTTTACCAGGATATCTCTATACGATATTGTGCGCATAGATGCATCGCCTGGAGATGGTAGGATCTCCATAACAATGCACAATGGACCGGACATAGAGGTGAAGGAGAATATATGTTACAAGGCAATACTGGAATACTTCAAGAAGAGGCCTCTGGAAGAGATGGGGGAAGATATCTCTGTGCATATAGTAAAAAATATTCCCTGGGGGGCAGGGCTTGGGGGTGGATCTTCGAATGCTGCCAGCCTATTGTTGTGGTTAAATGAGAGGTATAGACTCTACAGTCCAAAGGAACTGCTAGCGCTGGGCAGCTCTATTGGATCAGATGTACCGTTCTTCTTGATGGATACCAGTTATGCTATCATCGAGGGCAGGGGGGAGAGGGTGAGAAAAGCAGATATCCCTGATACTCTGAAGGGATACAGGTTTATTGTAGTCTTTCCTGAGATTTTTATAGATACCGCCAAGATATATAGGGGTTTGAAATTGACAGAGATTTGTGCCGATGTTAGTATAATTAATCTAGATGGTCCGTATAACGATACGTTCTTTTACAATACATTGTATTTGTCCACCAAACGATTATATCCTGACCTCGAGGGGATTAGGTCCAGTCTGTCGGATGCAGCTGGGCGAAGTTTTTATATGACGGGCAGTGGTAGCGGCCTATTCTGTCCTTACCAGGACGATAAAGAAATAGATTGGGACAGGCTTGCCTGCCTGGTGAAGGAGGCTGGCTGGCGCTTGTGGTGTGTTGAGTCGGTGTGAACAAGGAGGTATACGCTATGCAAATCACCGAGGTAAAGATTCAGCTCAAGGAAGACGCCGACAAAAGGTTAAAGGCCTATGCAGTGGTAACCTTTGACGACGTCTTTGTGGTGCGGAACGTAAAGATTATAGAAGGCAAGCAGGGATTATTTATTGCAATGCCTTCAAGGAGAATCAGGGTGAGCTGCCCAAAATGTGGTGCGAGGAACGATGTAACTAATAGGTACTGCGGTCAGTGCGGTGCCCAGATGCCTCCTCAGCCAGAAAAGACCCCTGAACAGATACAGGCAGAACATAAGGATATGGCGCATCCTATCAAGCAGGAATTCCGTGAATATATGCAGAAGGAGATAATAGCCGCCTATGAAAAGGCTAGGTCTTCTGCAGGGGAAGGCGAGCAGGCCTGATTGTCTTGTGATTTCTATTGCCCCGTGGTGTAATTGGTAACACGCCAGACTTTGGATCTGTTGTTCCTGGTTCGAGTCCAGGCGGGGCAATAATTTTATTTAAAGAAATTTTTAGGAATGAGGGAAATCTAATCCACAATGGCAAATATATCTGTTATAGGCACAGGATATGTGGGGTTGGTCTCAGGGATTTGTTTTGCCTATCTCGGACATAATGTCCTGGGGCTGGACCTTGATAAGGAAAAGATAGATCACCTAAAAAACGGCTCCTTACCCATATTTGAACCAGAATTAGACAGGATCTTTTCTTATGCCAGGGATTACAAGAAGATATCCTTTACCACTGATTACTCTGAGGCGGTCGCATTTGCAGATTTTATATTTATAGCGGTTGGAACCCCTCCAAAAGAGGATGGTTCTGCGGATCTATCGTTTGTGGCTTCAGCATATGAAAAGATATGCCAGTATATAGGTGATAATGACTATAAGATAATCGTTAATAAATCTACTGTACCCGTAGGCACTGGCAGGTGGGCCAGGCAATTTGCAATAGATATGCTTGCCAGGAGGGGAGTCGCTAATCCCGAAGAAAGGCTGGATATAGTTTCCAATCCAGAGTTCTTGAGGGAAGGCAAGGCTGTCTATGATTTTATGAATCCCGATAGGGTCGTTATAGGCAGTGATAATCGCGATGCGGCCTGGCGGGTTGCCTCGCTTTATGAGAAGGTAAATCCGACTCTTCTAGTCTCGGATATCGCTACGGCGGAGATGATAAAATACGCCTCAAATTCCTTTCTTGCGGCAAAGATATCCTTTATAAATGAGATTGCCAATATATGCGAGCGCCTTGGTGCGGATGTCGATGTGGTTGCCAGGGGGCTTGGCCTAGACCATAGGATATCCCCGCATTTTCTGAAGGCAGGGCTTGGATTTGGTGGAAGCTGTTTCCCAAAGGATGTCTCTGCCCTGATATCCATTGCAAGGCAGTCCGGGATTGAGCCACAGATGTTGTTATCAGTTATACAGGTCAACACCAGGCAGCGTTTGAGACCTATCGAGGCACTGAAGGCGCAACTAGGTCAGCTGGCTGGCAAGGCTGTTGTGCTATGGGGATTGGCCTTTAAGCCTGGTACAGACGATGTAAGGGAATCTCCTGCCATTGCCATAACAAGGGCCTTGCTGGATGAAGGGGCAATTGTTTATGCCCATGACCCAGTTGCAAAGGACAATTTTAAACGCAGCTTTGGTTCAGCAGACAAGTTGATATTTATAGAAGACAAGTATGATAATCTAGAGAAGGCAGATGCCCTGATCCTCGTTACGGATTGGCCAGAATATTATGACCCTGACTTTTCGAGATTCTCTGGAAAGATAATATTCGATGGCAGGAACCTCTGGAAGAAAGAGGTAGTGTTGAGATACGCCAGGGATTATATTAGAATAGGTTAACTTGCTAGCAGGAGGTCTTTATGGGTATAAAGATACTTATCACTGATCCGCTTTCCAAGGCAGGTGTCGATATTTTGAAGGATATACCGGATGCCATAGTTGAGGAGCGGCCAAAGATTGCGCCTGAGGAACTAAAGAAGATAATAAAGGACTACGATGTATTACTGGTAAGGAGCGGGACAAAGGTTACGGCCGAGATTATCGAGGCCGCGGACAAACTGAAGTTTATTGGCCGCGCAGGCGTTGGTCTGGACAATGTCGATGTAGAGGCCGCCACCAGGAAGGGTATCATCGTAATGAATACGCCTGGCGGGAATACGGTTTCTACTGCTGAACACAGCTTTTCTCTCCTTGTGGCAATGGCGCGCAATATTCCCCAGGCCTATCTATCTCTAAAGGAAAAGAAGTGGGATAGAAAGAAATATATGGGCGTTGAGCTGCACGGTAAGGTCCTGGGGATTATAGGCCTGGGCAGGATAGGGCGTGAGGTAGCCAAGAGGGCACAGGCGTTTGAGATGAGTATTATTGGTTATGATCCCTTTCTGCCGATAGAAAAGTTCAAGGAGATGGGCATTACCCCGGCAGAGATAGACGAGATATGTGAAAAGGCAGACTTTATCACCATCCATACCCCATTGACAGAGGATACACGCCATCTCATTAATGAAGAAAGGCTCAGGAAGATGAAGCCCACAGCCAGACTCGTAAACTGCGCGCGAGGGGGCATAGTGGATGAGAAGGCCCTGGCCAAGGCATTAGATGAGGGCTGGATTGCAGGGGCTGCCCTGGATGTCTATGAAAACGAACCCCTGGCCGATTGGGAATGGGAGTTGTTCGATCGCCCTAATCTGATAGGTACCCCGCACCTAGGAGCCTCTACAAAGGAGGCCCAGGAGAAGGTGGCTGTACAGATAGCACAACAGATCTACAATGCAGTCACAGGCAAGGGAATATTTAATGCGGCAAACTACCCATCCCTTGCGCCGGGTATGTACGAAGTCCTTTATCCCTATGTGAACCTGGCGGAGAGGTTGGGAATGTTCCTGTCTCAGATAGTAGAGGGCAGGATATCATCGGTCTACATCACCTATAGAGGTGAACCCCTGGTCTCAAACGATACCAATGCCCTCAGAAAGGCCATCATCAAGGGGATTCTCTCACATATAGTCCAGGATGCTGTCAATTATGTAAATGCAGAGCTTATAGCAGACGAAAGGGGCCTGGAGGTAAAAGAAGGCAAGACCACAAACCTGGAGGACTATGCCAACCTTATTGAAATCTCAGTCAAGACAGATAAGCGTATGTATTATATAGCCGGTTCTATCTTTAAAAAGGATGAACCGCGTATCGTGCGTATAGACGACTTTGATCTCGAGGCCATACCTGCTGGCACTATGCTGTTGTCATCGAATGACGATAAGCCAGGAGTAATAGGCAGCCTGGGAACAGTTCTGGGTAGAAATAATGTGAATATCGCTTCTATGACATTTGGCCGAAAACAGCCTGAAGGTATTGCTATGATGCTATTTAACCTGGATTCGGATATTGACAATTCCATTTTAAAGGAATTCTTGTCAGTAAAGGACGTGCATTGGGGTAAGATAATAAGGCTGCCAGGTTTATAATCCGAGATTATGCAATAGGGATTTGTGATATAGTGGAACCCGTTGTGGGACAAATTAAAATAACTAATAACTAAAAACGCAAAGCTAAAAACTAAAAACCACAACTCAAAGCTCAAAACTGTTTTTAATATGGGATATAGAGAATGCAGAGTTAAAGAAGGCAAAATCGGAGAGCAAGAACTGAGAGCTTGGCTGACGATAAGATGAAGAGAAAAGAAATATAGAGTAAAAATAAAAAGATTTAAGTTTTAAGCTGTGGATTTGACTTTTGAGATTTTAGATTTGAGTTTTATTTGGATGAGAAAAGAGATGGTTGATTAACCGGGCGATGGAAGATAAAGAAATACTAATGCATAATCCGGGATAATGGACAGGATAGTAAAGGCCGTGAGGGCCTTCGGCTATGTTTAGGCTGGTCTCAGATTACAGCCCTAAAGGCGATCAGCCGAGGGCAATAGAGGAAATCGTCTCTAATTTCAGGGCAGGCCATAGGTTCCAGACCCTACTTGGTATTACTGGTTCGGGCAAGACATTCACTATGGCGAATGTCATATCCCGGATAAACAAGCCAACCCTTATCATATCCCCGAATAAAACGCTTGCTGCCCAGCTCTACAGCGAATTCAGGCAATTCTTCCCCCAGAATGCCGTGGAATTTTTTATAAGCTATTATGACTATTACCAACCCGAGGCATATATCCCCCAAACCGACACCTATATAGAGAAGGATTCCTCTATTAACGAACGATTGGACAGACTCAGGCTGTCTACTACAGTCTCCCTGATGAGCAGGCAGGACGTTATCGTCGTGGCGAGTGTCTCATGTATCTACAATCTGGGCTCCCCTCAGGAGTATAGAGATGTTATGTTTTTCCTGAAGAGAGGCCAGGAGATGGAGATAGATGAGTTATTATATCGTCTGGTTGGGATGCAGTATGAACGTAATGACTATGACCTCAAGAGGGGGTGTTTCAGGGTAAGGGGAGACGTTGTAGAGCTTGTACCTGCCTATAGAGAGGAGATTATCCATATCGAATTCTGGGGCAATATGATAGATAGGATACAGACATTGGGAATGGTTGATAGACAGCCCATTTCTGATCTTGAGTCAGTTGGAATATATCCCGCCAAGCACTTTATCGTAGGCCAGGATACCCTGGAGAGGGCAATAGCTGACATAGAATCAGAATTAAAGGAGCAGGTGGAGCTGTTAAGGGGGCAGGGAAAGTTATTGGAGGCCCAGAGGCTGACCCAGCGTACGAGGTTTGACATAGAGATGTTGAGAGAAATAGGCTATTGTCATGGGATAGAAAACTATTCCCGTCATCTGTCAGGACGGCCGCCTGGCTCCAGGCCCGCAACCCTGATAGACTATTTTCCGGAGGACTTTTTGCTGATAATAGATGAATCCCATATTACTATCCCTCAATTAAGGGCAATGTATGAAGGGGACAAATCAAGGAAACTGACCCTGGTGAAATATGGCTTTAGACTGCCTTCTTGCCTGGATAACCGTCCCCTTCGTTTTGATGAATTTGAGAAATTGATGCCCCAGACATTATTTGTATCGGCAACCCCAGGTTCCTATGAGTTGGAGAAGAGCAAGGGCAGGGTCGTCGAGCAGATAGTACGGCCAACCGGACTACTTGATCCGCTTGTTGAGGTCCGGGGAACAGAGGGACAGATAGAGGATATAATAGCAGAGACGAGCAAGGCCGTATCTAGAGGTGAACGTGTGCTGATAACCACCCTTACCAAGCGGATGGCAGAGGACCTCTCGTTTTATCTGCAGGATAGGGGTCTGAAGGTGCGCTACCTTCATTCAGAGATAGATCCGCTGGAGAGGGTCAAGATATTGCGTAGTTTAAGGCTGAAGGATTTCGATTGTCTGGTAGGGATAAATCTGCTCAGGGAGGGACTTGACCTACCAGAGGTTGGGCTGGTAATAATCCTGGATGCGGATAAGGAAGGATTCCTGCGCTCCTTCAGGTCTCTTATGCAGATAGCTGGCAGGGCCGCGCGTAATGTGAATGGAAGGGTTATACTCTATGCCGATACCATTACGAAGGCAATGGATGAGTTCATCAAAGAGACCCAGCGCAGGCGCAGGATCCAGGAAGAATACAACAGGAAACACAATATCGTGCCCAGGACCATAGAAAAGAGCATATTTGTATCTCTGCCAATGGACGATGAAAAAGGGAATAAGGATGGGATGGAACTAGATTATAAAAAGGAATTTATTGAGGAGCTTAAGCGTCAGATGTTCGAATATGCAAAGAATCTTCAGTTCGAGAAGGCCGCAGAGATAAGGGACAGGATAAGGGAATTAGAGACTCAAGACCAAGAACTTCCCTGAAATATCGATTTGGAGGGGGGAGTAAAATAATGCCGAAGGTGGGATTCGAACCCACACGCCTGGAATAGGCACATGGTCCTGAACCATGCGCGTCTGCCAGTTCCGCCACTTCGGCATAATTATCGGTTTCCTATTATACCAAATAGTGCCTTAAATTGAATAGAATTTATCCCAAATTATGAAATAGGAATTTGTGATATAACAAAAACTTTATGGGACAAACTAAAATAACTAATAACTAAAAACGCAAAGCTAAAAACCACAACTCAAGTTTTGAGAATGGAGGGAGAATGAAGCATGAAGGATTTCTATTTGCCGGGATATTTTTCTTTCTTAATAAAAAATTTCCTTCATTCTCCATGCTCCATTCTTCATGCTTATTTTTGGATAAGAAAAGAGATGTTTGATTAACCGGGCGATGGAAGATAAAGGATTCTAATGCATAATCCGGGTTTATCTTCCCTTACTTGGAATATTCTACAAAGGCGTATATACTTATGTATATGGGGGTATTTAGCGGTAAGGAAAACGATTTCAGGTTTTGCCCTATGTGTGCTGCTCCGCTGAAGCCAGTTCTGGTAGATGGCAGGGAGAGGATGGCCTGCGCTGGATGCGGTTGGATTGCATTTCTCAACCCGCCTCCTGTTGTCTGTGCTGTATGTTATTCTCCAGAAGGAATGGTTGCCCTTATAAAAAGGGGAGTAGAACCCAAGAAGGGAACCTGGTGTTTGCCTGGCGGGTTTATGGAACTGGGAGAGGCGCCTGCAGAGGCCTGCCTGCGGGAACTAAAAGAGGAGGCCGGGATAGGCTCTGTCGGAAGGATTGAGATAATATCTGCTGAGTATCAGGAGAGCAGACGCTATGGTTCAGTGGTAGTCATAGGATATTCAATTGAGGCGCTTGATCCAGATGAGCTCTGTCCAGGCGACGATGCAGAGGATGCTGGCTGGTTTTATCCTATGGATATTGAAGATATGCCATTTGAGAGTTTTCAAAGGATATTCGAATTATGGTTAGAAAGATACTTTCCGTATTGATTGCCTTTTTGATAGGGACCTCAGGCCTGGTCTGGCCATATTATGGAGAGGTCCAGAGGGAAGACTATGTTATCCTTCCTGCTGCCTATCGGGCTGGATATTTTGTCCATTCACCGGTATGGGTAAACCTTGCACCTTTTATTTCTCCTTCTGAGGCTGCTTCGAAGAATATATATAATACAGAATTTGCCAGGCAGCTTTTGTCCCAAGACCTAAGACTGAAAACCCTGGTATCGTCGGTGTTAGAAGAGATTTTAGGAATTGGTTCGGATTTCGATACAGAAGGTTATTTTAGGGTCTGGATAGTCCCTGAATCAGTCTATCCAGTGGTAAGGTTCAAACTGAATTGCGAAGGCATAGATCTGTCTGATGAGACCCTCTCCTTCGTAGAGAACTGGCTCAATCTATCCCCGGAATTCTATGACCTGCGAAGCATTATATATTCTTTTTATAGGGGTTGGGCAGATGCACGAAAGGATAAGATAGGCGATTTGTCTTCCGTTGATATGGATGAGAAATTTGCCCAATCAGTTAAGGGATTGCTTGCTTCCTACGCGGATATGCGCAATGGCTCTGATATTGTCTCTGGCGGTATATCCCTGCCTGATTTAAGTGCGACGATGCCCACCTCTCTTGAGGTAAAGGATGGATTCGAGCTGGCAAATATGAGATTCAAAGAGATAGAGCTCCAAAAGGGAGAAGGCGATTATCTATCTGCTCGTTGGATTGTAGATGTATTAAAGGATATAGGGAATAGGTTTTCGGTTATTGAATTAAATGGGGTTATTAGAGGGGATAAAAAGAGGCGCCTACCTGTATTTACTGGCGCCATTCGCCGGCTTCTGGAGCACAAAGGGGCATATAAGAATGAGTTTTTAGGTATATTGAAGGCCTGGGAATCGAGATTTGAGGAGAATAAGAGATTTGGGCTTGAGATTATGCGCCTTCTGGATTCAATTAGATCAGTCTCGCCAGGACTTGCTATGGACCTGGCTAGAAGGCTTTTGGCCAGTGCTCCGGGCAATAGGTTCAGATATACGAGGTTTTTTATTGTCTCTTGGATGGCATCCAAGAGGAATCTGGCAAGTAATATGGGAAGGATCCCGTCTGGCAGTTTGTTTGACGGCATTCCACTGATGACCGATTCTGAGTTAAAGGCCATCTATAGCATCATAAAGGATGAGGCGCTATTTAAGCGGTATGAAGATAGTTTTTTCCGACTGCCGATTGCCTTTTCCCTGGGAGTAGCGGCTGCCAAGGCAAGAATCAAGTTTCGCCTTTTATTGGACGAATCAGCGGCTAGATATCTGGTCCTTGGGGCCTTTTTAGGGGCCCATTATTTTGGTAAGGAAGATAATCTGTGGGATTATATGGCCTCTGAAGAGATGACTGTAAATGGTGAAACTCCCCTCCAGATACTGATTTCATATTTAGAGGTACCGCCTTATGAGGGAGAGGGCCTTTCCCAAAATATATTTTTTGCACCTCGGGAAAAAGGCGTGTATATGGATGGCTATTTCCGGGATCTGGGGATGGCCTTAAACTTTATGTTTTTAAAGGCCCCACCATCAGAGCGTGCGGCTCTACTCAACCGCCTCCTTAATAATCCTGCTGTATTGTTGATGATGGCAGATGCAGAGAATTTTAATCCAAAGCGCCTGGCCTCTAGAGCCATAGATAGAAGGCTGCTCTCTATATGGTATAGCCATTTTATTTCAAAACCGATTGGAGTGTATGATTCCATTGTAAAGCACGTTGTCAGAAAGTCAGTCCTGGAGGGCCTCATAATCGAATCCCTTGAGGAGGAATTGGAGAGAGATACCCCTATACTCGGTAAAGATGGTTTCTTTTCCCTTATGAAGCGGGGAATGCAGGGTATCCCGGGCACATTAATCC
>JALVWL010000130.1 GCA_027034965.1 Candidatus Omnitrophota bacterium | reverse complement strand
GCTTGCCTATACCCCTTATTCTTGCAAGCCAGCCAACAGGCTCTCCTTTTCCTCTAAACTCCTCGATGGAAGGCAGGCCTGAGATTCTTGATTTTCTCAAGTAAACCACCTCACCGTTTTTAAAGTCCCTATCAAGCAAAGCACAGGAAAATTTCAATCCTTTACCTTTTGCACCCAACGGTAAAACATAAGATTCATCCCAACCAAGATTTAATGTCATGCCATTGAGGTTGTAAGCACGATAAAGCATAACCACCTCCCTACTTTTCTATCGTCGTTCTTTCCGCTCACATTTCCCATAAACTGCTTCTCCAAAAACTTCTCAACACTACCAACAAAAATTCGTTCCACAACTTCCAATCCGCTAATCCCCTCTATATATAGGGAGTTGTGTTACAGAATTCACAATTGACCAAATATTGGTGATATTGGGTAGTGTTTGAAAGGATGCTTCTGCACCCCTACGCCTGCTTAAGACCAGAAGAGACTATCTCTCCTTTTAAAAGGAGAGGCACGGGGAATAGTTAAACACTTTTCTCAGTAGTCACTCTCATCACTTCTTCAACTGTCGTTATACCTTGTTTTACTAATTCAACCCCACTTTCCCTCATCGTTCTCATCCTTTTTTCTCTTGCTACATCTCTAATTGCATCTACAGGGGCATTCTGTGCAATGAGCTCTCTTATTTCCTTATTGACATTCACCACTTCATATATGCCGATTCTTCCCATATAGCCTGTCTTCCTACACTTTTCACACCCTTCGCCCTTGATAACTGTATTCGTTTCAAGGCCTAAAGACTCTGCCAAATCATCGGGTATTTTCACCTCCGTCCTGCAGTGAGGACACACTTTCCTGACGAGCCTCTGGGCAACAACACCTATAACCGACGACGAAACAAGATATTTGTCTATCCCCATCTCAATCAGTCTTGTTATACTCGATGGGGCATCATTTGTGTGTATAGTGGATAATACCAAGTGTCCTGTAAGGGATGCCTGCACGGCAATCTCTGCTGTCTCCCTGTCCCTGATTTCACCTATCATGATAATGTCAGGGTCTTGTCTCAGAATACTCCTCAGTGCATTTGCAAAGGTCAAGCCAGCCGCTTCATCAACATTTACCTGATTTATGCGCCTGAAGTCATATTCTATTGGGTCTTCCACGGTGATTATGTTTCTGTTTGGAGTGTTGAGGTAGTTTATGGAAGCGTAAAGGGTGGTGGTTTTACCTGAACCCGTTGGCCCAGAAATGAGAATAATGCCGTAGGGTTGAGACAGAATCTGTTTGTAGATGTTGAGGTTGTACTCATCCATGCCCAAGTTTTCAAGGTTTAGTAGGGTTTTATCTTTATCGAGTACCCTCAGCACAACCTTTTCCCCGTGGCTTGTTGGAAGGGTAGATACCCTGAAATCAACATTTTTCATTCCTCGCTTTATTCTGAACCTCCCATCTTGGGGTAATCTCTTCTCCGCAATATCAAGCCCTGTCATTATCTTTATCCTTGAAACTATCGCAGGGTGCAGTATCTTTGCAAGCGTTACAGCATCGTAAAGCATGCCGTCTATTCTGTACCTTATCCTCATGATGTCATCTTCTGGATCAACATGTATATCGCTTGCCTTTGCAGATACGGCATCATTTATTATGCCGTCCACCAAGTCTATGACTGATACTTCCTCAGCAAGGCTCCTCAACGTCTTAACGCCATTTCTATCACCCGCTATTTTCTCCTGAACCTTCCTAATAACCTCTTTAAACTTTTCAGAGTTATTACCATAAACCATCTCATAGGCGGTATTTAACTCTGAATGTGTGACCATAGTGCATTCCACTTCTTTACGTGTAACCCTTTTCACCTCTTCAATGGCGAATACATTCGTGGGGCTATCAGTTATTATGGTTATTTTTCCACTTTTATCCTCTATAGGGACAAGTTTGTATTTTTTCGCTATTTCCTCTGGAATGGACTTATGTAAAGGCTTTGTTAAATCTACATCATTTAGATGCACTCTTCTAACGTTGCACTGATCCGCCAATGCCTCAGCGATTATGTCCTCTGTGGCATAGCCGAGGTCAATTAACACTTCCCCTATTTTTTTGTCCTTTGTTTTTGCCTCGTCAAGGGCAGTGTTGAGCTGTTCCTCTGTTATATAACCTTTGCTCAGCAGTATTTCCCCAAGTTTCATTCTTTTCTGCTTCCTTATAGGAACCGCAAGGACTGGTTCACTCATATAAGCCTCCTTATTGGCTCTCTGGTCGTTGACTTAATGGTCGTTAGTCATTAACTGGTAATCAATTATTCTGGTTTCACCACTTTCCATTCCAATATCCGATCATTTCCCCTGTATAACCCAAAGAACGCTGTTCCTGGGGTATTTGGTGTGCACAGCCAACTACAAAACGGTGCGTCTATGCCAGCTGACACGCTCCCATAGTTGCCCTGTCCTGGTGCAGAAAGCGTGATGGAGCCGTCCCCTTCGCCTATGCCAATTGCACTCTGCACTGTCA
>JALVWL010000129.1 GCA_027034965.1 Candidatus Omnitrophota bacterium | reverse complement strand
CTCTGCGCACTTACTGGAATGAGCAGATTTACGTTTCAGCCTATGGCAGGTGCAAATGGCGAGTTTTGTGGTATAGCGATTATATCTGCATACCATAGGGTAAGGGGCGCTGTAAAGAGAAAGAATATCATTATCCCTGATGCTGCCCATGGCACAAACCCTGCAAGCGCAACTCTGGGAGGGTTTAAGACAATAAACATCCCAACACGGGAGAAGGGATACCTTACTTTAAACGATATAAAACCATACCTTAATAATGAGCTTGCCGGGCTTATGCTGACATCTCCAAATACACTTGGGATATTTAATCCCGAGATAAGGCAGATAGCAGATGCAGTGCATAACGCAGGCGGGCTGTTGTATTACGACGGTGCAAACTTTAATGCCTTGATGGGAAACGTTAGCGTCTCTAAGATGGGATTTGACATTGTGCATTTGAATCTGCACAAGAGCTTTTCAACGCCCCATGGCTCTGGGGGGCCGGGCGCAGGGCCGGTTGGTGTGGTAGAGGAGTTGGTTGAGTTTCTGCCAGTGCCTTTGGTTGAGAAAGGAAATAACGGGTTTTACCTGCGTTATGGGCTGAAAGATTCCATTGGAAAGATTGCTCCGTTTTTGGGGAATTTTACTATACTCCTGCGCGCGTATATCTACCTCAGTATGCTCGGGATAGAGGGATGTTCCTATGCATCAAAGATAGCCGTGCTTAATGCCAATTATCTCAAGGCGAAGCTGGCAGACCTTATCGATGTTCCCTATAACAGCGTATGTATGCACGAATTTGTTGCCTCTGCCCAGGGGTTGAAGAAAGAGAAGGGTATTAGTGCACTTGATATTGCAAAGGCCTTGATAGACTATGGGATACACCCTCCCACTATATATTTTCCCCTTATTGTAAACGAGGCCCTTATGATAGAGCCCACAGAGACAGAGAGCAAGGCTACTCTTGATTATTTTATAAGTGCTATCTCTGATATACTGAGGTATGAAGGCGAACAGCTCAAAGATTGCCCTCGAAAGACCAGAATAAGCCGCCCTGATGAGGTAAAGGCTGCCAGGGATCTGTTGTTGGCTGAATAATTGTTGAAAAATCGTTGATGTATAAATACTTATAAGACCTGACTAATAATTTTGTTTTTGGCTAGGAGATTTTTGATATAATACCAACTACGGTTTGAGGATTTGCGTATTTTTTATCAGTGAGTGGTTAGTGGAGGAGGATTTTGATGAAGGCTAAATCTTGTGAGAGGTTTGTTGAATTTGTTATACCTGCTGAGAAGGGGCGGGAGGCCTTTGAATCAGCGGCACGAAAGGTGCAGAAAACGGCTGAGATGAAGGGATTCCGGAAAGGAAAGATCCCACTGGATATTGTGAAAAAGCGTTTTAGGGATAAGATTCTTGAGACAGTAATTCGTACTTATGTTGTGGATGCTTTGAGTGATGAGATTAAAAATCAGGGGATTGAGACTATAGATCTCCCTTATCTGGAGGATGTGGATTTTCAGGATGACTTTTCTATAAAGGTAAAGGCAAAGCTCTATGTCTGGCCATCCATAAAGCTGCCAAATTATAAGAAGCTGAAGATAAAGAAGAAGGATGATACTGTCAGCGAGAGTGAGGTGAAAGAGACTATTAAGCGCTACAGAAAGGCCCTTTTACCCGTGGAGAAGCAGGGCGAAGATATCGATGAAAAGGATCTGCCAGAGCTAACGGATGAGGCGGTTAAGAAGTGGGGATTTGAGAGTGTTGAGCAGCTGGTCGAGGATGTCAAGAGGCGTCTTGAGGAGAATAAGAAGACAGAGGTAAAAAAAGATATTGACAGACAGATAAGGGAATTTTTGTTGAAAAATTCGAGATTAGATGTCCCTGATCCCTGGATTGAACGTCAGCTTGAGTCAAAAATAAAGAATATGGCCGAGACACTGGCAAGTATAGGAATGAATAATGAGCAGATAATAAATGTGCTGGAACCAAGAAAAGATGACCTGCGGGCATCTGCTGAGGACGATGTTAAGCTATTTTTCATAATAGAGGAGATTGCCAGAAAGGAAGGGATAGAGGCAAGCGATGAGGAGATAGATGTCCAGGTTGAGGAGGTGGCCTCTAGGTACGGTATGAGCAAGGATGATTTGGTTAACTATTACAAGACTAGAGGCAAATGGGACGACTTCTGTCTGCAGATGGACCACGATAAGGTATGGAATTACCTAGTAAATATTGGGGTTAAGAAGTAATTTTTTTAGAAAAATAGGTTTAATGGAGGTAATTCATTATGCGTCTGTCGGATAGGGTAAAGGCTGTTTCTCCTTCTATGACCCTGGCCATTACTGCCCGAATAAAGGCGCTCAAGGCCAAGGGTGAGTCAGTGATAAACTTTGGGGCGGGTGAACCGGATCTTCCGACGCCTGATTTTGTATGCAAGGCAGGCAAGGAGGCGATAGATAAAGGACTTACCAGGTACACGCCAGCAACAGGGATGCCCCAGCTAAAAGAAGCGGTTTGTAGGAGGTTTGAGAGGGTAAAT
>JALVWL010000128.1:1545-2532 GCA_027034965.1 Candidatus Omnitrophota bacterium | reverse complement strand
GATGTCTATGCCACCGCAGTTGACTGATGATGAGAAGGTAGAAGGAAAAGGAGAATAAGAGATGAGACTTTGTGATATAAAGAGACCACGCAAGGCAAATTCTTCTACAAAGAGGGTTGGAAGGGGAGTTGGTTCAGGGATGGATAAGACATCTGGCCGTGGACACAAAGGCGCAAAGGCAAGGTCAGGGTCTGGTATGTATCTGGGTTTTGAGGGTGGTCAGATGCCACTTATCCGCAGGATTCCAAAGCGCGGATTTAATAATGCTGCATTTGCGGATAGATTTTCTATAATAAATGTATCAAGGCTTTCAGAGCTCTTTTCTGCAAATGATGTGGTGGAGCCTGAGGTATTGATTAAAAAGGGCCTTGCAAAGAAGCGCAGCAAGATAAAGATACTTGGCAATGGGGAGATAAATATCCCCCTGACAGTTAAGGCGCATAAGGTATCAAAGTCAGCTGCCCAAAAGATAGAAGCAGCCGGGGGAAAGGTGGAAATTATATTAACTAATAACTAAAAGCTAAAAACGCAAAACGAAAAACCACAACTCAAGTTTTGAGAATGGAGGAAGGAGAAGGGAGTATGAAGGCAGTGGATTTTTTGATTTAAAGAAGTAATGCGAAATGGTGGTTTTATCCTTCATTCTCCATGCTCCATTCTTCATTCTTAAGTTTTAAGCTGTGGTTTTGAGATTTGAGATTTGACTTTTGAGTTTTATTTGGATAAGAAAAGAGATGTTTGATTAACCAAGCGGTGGAAGCTAAAGAATTCTGATGTATAAAGTGGGAATAATTTTTTATGTTCAAATCATTCGTCAATATATTTAAGATTGAAGACCTCAGGAAGAAGTTGCTAATCACCCTGGGGCTTTTGGTTATATATAGGCTTGGTGCTTATATCCCTATTCCGGGTATTGACAGCCTGCGCCTTGCCCAGATATTTGACAACCTAGCAAAACAGGCAGGCGGAGGCCTGTTCGGTCTGATG
>JALVWL010000128.1:0-1535 GCA_027034965.1 Candidatus Omnitrophota bacterium | reverse complement strand
CTACATATCTGTTTCAATTATCCTTCAGCTCCTTACACCGGTTATCCCTCATTTAGAACAGCTCTCAAAAGAAGGGGCAATGGGATATAGAAAGATACTCCAGTATACTCGCTATGGCACGATACTCCTCTGTCTGCTTCAGGCATACTTTATTGCCCTGTTTTTAGAGAACGGCATTATGGGTGAGAGCGTTGTCCTGTTTCCCGGCTGGGGCTTCAGAATAATGGCGATGATTTCCTTGACCACTGGAACTGCATTTATAATGTGGCTTGGTGAGCAGATACAGGAATATGGCATTG
Source organism: Candidatus Omnitrophota bacterium (assembly GCA_027034965.1). GTDB lineage: Bacteria > Omnitrophota > Gorgyraeia > S143-82 > S143-82 > S143-82. Next base: position 1,236 of record JALVWL010000128.1, on the reverse strand, counting down.
GAAATGGTATATCCCTTATCATCACTGCAGGTATACTCTCCAGAATGCCAGCAGCTGTATTTCAGCTCTATACCTTAGTGAGAACAAACCAGATTCGGCCTGAGATAGTCGTGTTTTTATTGGTTATGCTATTTGTGGTGGTTGCTGCAGTTACCGCTATTACACAAGGACAGAGAAAGATACCTGTTCAATATGCAAGGAGGGTCTCTGGCACAAAGACAGTTGGTGGTCAGTCCTCTTATATCCCTTTGCGGGTAAATCAGGCCAGTGTTATGCCGATTATATTTGCCCAGTCGGTTCTTATGTTTCCTGCAACACTGGCGAGCTTTGGCCTAAAGATGGGTGTGGATAAGGTCGCAGCGCTTCTGCGACGGGGAGATGCCCTTTACATTATCCTTTATTCTGCATTGATTATATTTTTCACTTTCTTTTATACACAGATTATATTTAAGCCAATAGATATCGCCGATAACCTCAAAAAATACGGTGGATTTATCCCAGGTATCCGCCCAGGAATGCCCACTGCCGAGTACCTATACGAGATAATGATAAAGATAACCACGCTTGGCGCAATATTTTTGGCGATTATTGCGATTATTCCGATGCTTTTGAGTAAGGGTTTGCACATACCCTATCTGGTTGCCCAGTTCTTCGGAGGTACGGGTATATTGATAGTCGTTGGTGTGCTTTTGGATACAATAAGGCAGATAGAGTCCCATCTATTGATGAGGCATTACGATGGATTTGTTAGGTCTGGAAGGATAAGGGGGAGGAGATTCGGATGAATTTGGTATTATTAGGCCCACCGGGAGCAGGTAAAGGCACGCAAGCAGAGATATTAAGGGAAAGACTTTCCTTAGAGCATCTCTCTACCGGCGATATACTTCGCTCAGAGATGAAGAAAGAAAGTGAGCTTGGGAAAAAGGCAAAGGAATATGTTGAGAGCGGTAAACTTGTTCCTGATAAGATAATAGTTGGGATGATTGCCGAGAGGCTTGCAAATATCCCTTCGGACAAAAAGGGGTTTCTCTTAGATGGTTTTCCAAGGACGGTTGCGCAGGCAGAGGAGTTGGATAAAATATTAGAGAAAACAGGCAAGAAATTAGATGCAGTTCTATATCTAAAAGTCTCATGGGAAGTAGTAAAAGAACGCCTTACAGGAAGGCTTATCTGCAGGGGTTGCGGTGCTATATACCATAAGAAAAACAAACCGCCCAAAAAGGATATGCTTTGCGA
>JALVWL010000127.1 GCA_027034965.1 Candidatus Omnitrophota bacterium | reverse complement strand
TCTCTTACCCCTTTATCGTTGGCCAATCTCCAAGTTCCTACGCAACACCTTACTCCCTGTAAATCTACCTCCCCTGTGTAAATTAAAATCAGTTTTTACTTTTGAGTTGTGGTTTTTAGTTTTTACTTTTGAGTTTTTAGTTTAACCACCTGGTGAATTCTTATCTTTAGCTTTTCCTATTGTCCTACAACGGCTTCCATTATATTTTAATTCCCTATTGCATAATTTGGGTTTGTGCAGAAAACTCCTAAAACCCCAGATAACACCTATCATCCAACCTTAAAACCAAAGCAAGAAAGAAGAGTTTTATCAAGAAGAATAGTCGCCAAGTCGTTCTATAAACATAGACTTCAGGGTCTGTTGTTTTGTGGTGAGGATCTCATCAAAAGAGTAGTTTAGGACAAGGCCCTTGGCAGGGCTTTTTAAGATTATCCCGCCTATAATATCTGCCGTTGATATAGTAAGGCGGTCATCCTTTACTTTGCAAAAGATCCCTACATCCTCTTCTCTGACGAAGACCTCGAGTTGGTCTCCGCTACTAGAAAGGGCATTTGCAGCTATCTTTAATAAGATGTCCCTATAACGGTTCGTAGCAGCTGTCTCTCTCAACCTCATCTTTAATTCCCCAAGGAAGTCCTGCCATAGCTCTTCATAAAGCCTGGTCCTCTCCAGGGAAATCTCTTTAAACGTACGCGACTTATAGGTAGCCACCAGGGCAATCTTTTCCTTCATAAACTCCTTTGCGGCCTCGGAAAGCCATTCCTCCAGGCGCCTTTTGGCCTGGGAAATCTCCCTTTCCTTGACCAGATTTGCCCTACGGATGAGCTCCTGGGCCTCCTTATCGACCTTTTCCTGTATGTAATCCTTTATTTCATCAATTGCCAAAACTAACCCCTACCACTTCGGACACCAGTCTATTTATGTTCATATCCAGGTCCTTCGAGACATCCGGGACTACCACAACAATCGTCCCTGGGAACTTCTTCTGCAAGGCATCTATCTGGGGCTTTACCTGCTCCACCATAGACTTCGTAATGAGTATGATATTCTCCCTATTCTGAATCAGGGTCTCTAATCTAGTCAAAAACTCACTACTGGAGGAGACCTCCATAGGTTCGGCCCCGACTATACTCAGGGCCTCAACAGTCAATCTGTCCCCAAGACAGATTATCCGCATAATCTAGACCTTTATCCAGAGAAGAATCCCAACCACCAAACCATATATTGCCAAAGCCTCGCCAAGGCCGAGTATAATAAGGAGTCGACCCAACAGCTCCGGCTTTTCACTAATCGCACCCACTACTGCCGAACCTATATTGGAAAGGGCCACCCCTGCACCCAGACAGGCAAGCCCGACGCTGAGGCCAATCCCAATCATATCACCCGCAGCACCTATACCTGTCAGAGAGGTCCCTGTCCCCTCACTTGCATAGAGATAACTACCCATTGCCAGCATAAGCCCCAAAACAGAAAAAACCTTCCTGAACATCAGAGCATCCTCCTGTTTTTTTTGTAATCCTCTACTGCCCTTTTTATATCTCCCAGCTCATCCCTGCCAAACTTATCGCACACTGCCTCGGCCACTGCCCACAAACACATCGCCTCCACCACAACAGAGGCCGCAGGGACTGCGCAGGTATCAAATCGCTCAACCAGTGCCTCGGCAGGCTCACCACTGCGTATATCTATGGAATCAAGGGGCTGACCAACGGTAGCGATTGGCTTCATTACCGCCCTCACCACTATATCCTCTCCATTAGACATACCACCTTCAAGGCCACCGGCATTATTCGTATGCCTGTAAATACCCTTTTCTTTGGAATAATATATTGCATCGTGGGCAGTCTTTCCAGTCAAGTCGCCAAGTCTAAACCCTGCTCCTATCTCAACTCCCTTTATCGCTGGCACAGACATAACCGCCTGGGCCAACCTTCCGTCAAGCCGCCTATCCCACTGGGTAAAATCACCCACCCCAACAGGCACTCCACGTATCCAGACCTCCACAACCCCTCCAAGGGTATCATTCTCCTCTTTGGCCTCATCTATCCGCTTCTTCATCAGCTCGCTCTTCTCAGGGGACGGGCAGAATACATCCGAAAGAGAGATGGTCCGCTCCAGCATCTCCATACTCCAGTCATCCAGATCTTCTTCCTCCAGATAGACCCCGCCTATTGCCCTGACAAAGGCTATCGACTTTATCCCAAGTTCCCTCAGAAATAGACGAGCAAAGCCACCAGCAACCACACGCATAGCAGTCTCCCTCGCAGAGGCCCGCTCCAGGATATGACGTATATTTCCCTGATTATATTTAATAGCACCTGCTAGATCCGCGTGCCCAGGACGTGGGCAGAAGACATCTGGCATCTTATCGATAGAATAGTCCTTATTCCACACTATTGCTCCTATCGGTGAACCCGTTGTCCTGCCGTTCAAGACTCCAGAGAGTATCTCCACCCTATCCCTCTCTATCTTCTGCCTGCCCCCACGACCATAACCGGACTGACGGCGCGCAAGGTCTATATTTATCAGATCTTCATCCACAGGGACATTTGCAGGGAACCCGTCTATTATCAGCATCAGTCCTTTTCCGTGAGAAAACCCAGCCGTCAAGAAACGCATATACCTACCCCTATCTCTTCCTTGAAATCTCCCCAAACTCTCCCAGCAGGATAACTGTCACCCCAACACTAATCATCACATCCGCCAAATTAAAAACCGGAAATCTCCCCAAATGAATATAATCTACCACTGAACCGACAAATAATCTATCAATAAAATTTCCAATCGCACCCGAAAATATCAGTATACCACCTATCAAGACAAGAATCTGCTCCCTTTTAATCCCAAGCAATACAAACAACAAAACCAATATAAGCAGAAAATTTATTGCAATCAAGATCCAGGCCGGCCAATCAGAAAACAGACCAAAGGCAATCCCATCATTGTACACCACAGACAATCTCAAGGGGCCTATCTGCCAGAACAGATGCCTTCCAACTACAACCCACTTTATCACCCTGTCCAGAAAGACCAATACAAGCGCTGCCAACCAAAAACCCAGACGCATATCAGCCGACTCCCAGGCCAACAACACTGGAAAGGACTTCCCTAAATACAGGGCGTTTTAAGAGCTCAGATACAAAGTAATCATACCCTTTAAAGTGAATCCCGTCGATTCCCATCTCCCTAGCCGCATATACAAAGCGCTCAATATCATCCGTATAACAAATCGCCCTGGCCTCTGGTGCCTTCTCCAGGACACAACGATATATCTGTCTCTCGGGTTTTCTGTGGCCTACTTGAAAGGATAACACATAGTCATCAAATAAAGATAATTCCTCGTATTCATCAAAGAGATACTCGAAGTGAATCTTAGATATATTTGACAACATCAACAGTCGAATATCTGTCGACTCCTTAATCCGCCTCACTAAAGACAACATCTCCTTTTTCGGGAAAAACATATCGTTCCATATCTCTACTAGCGTCTGTCTATCAAGCCCCTCCAGGGAAAGTATCCTGACCAACATATCGAAAAATTCATCTTCATCCATCTTGCCCTTCTCAAATGCATCCACAAACTCCGGAGTTGCAAATAAGGAAAACATATCCTGTTTTGACCAATGTGTATAAGGTGAGAGTCGATCTATGATTATCTGGGGATCAAAGTCGATCAACACCCTCCCGAGATCAAACACAAGGACAAGATCACTTCCTAACCCTTTCAAGAAACGCCTCCATCTTTAATACCGCCTGCCTCAGCTTATCTATCGATGAGGCATAAGAGATGCGGATGTAATTATCACCTTTCGGGGAAAAGGCAGTCCCAGGAACGACTGCGACCTTCTCTGCCTCAAGCAAGGCCCTGGCAAAAGACATCGAATCCATTCCCGTAGAAGAGATATTCGTGTAGGTATAAAAGGCCCCCTCGGGTAGGCGGGTCTCTAATCCCATACGATTAAGGGCATTGACGATAAAATTGCGCCTTCGTTTATACTCGGCCTTCATATACAAAAGATCATCCTGACCATCTTCAACTGCCTCAATGGCCGCAAACTGAGACATAATAGGTGCGCAGAGCATCGTATACTGGTGAATCTTGGTCATAGCAGAGATTATATCTTGCGGGCCCAGGGCATAGCCAATACGCCAACCAGTCATCGCATAGGTCTTGGAAAATCCATTTAGGTATATAAGATTTTCACGGATTGCCTCAAACACAAACGATGGGGTGTGTTCAAAATCATAGGTCAAGCCATCGTATATCTCATCACTTATCACAATCACAGAATTGCGCGCCAGTATACCAAATAACTGTGCCAGTTCCTCTTTGGTATAGGAGACACCCGTAGGATTGCAGGGATAATTGAGAATTATCGCCTTTACAGGGCCGTTTTTGTCAATAACCTCTTCTAATATTTCTGGCGTCAATTTAAAGTCCGTCTCAACATCCAGGTCAACATATACAACATCCCCGCCAGCCATCAACACCACAGGCGCATAAGAGACATAGCAGGGCCTTAATACAACAACCTTATCCCCCTTATTCAGGATGGCCCGCAGGGCCAGATCCATAGCCTCACTTACTCCTACTGTTATCAGGGCCTCTGTTTCGCAATCATAAGAGACGCCATATTTCTCTTTTATCCTGGTAACAATCGCCTGCCTGAGTTCTTTGAGACCCTTATTGGAGGTATAGGAGGTATAGCCGCTCTCTATATTATAAATTGCCCTCTCTGAGATATGCCAGGGGGTTGAGAAGTCTGGCTCTCCCACCCCAAGAGAGACCACATCAGGCATCCCTAGGACCAGATCAAAGAATTGACGAATACCTGAAGGGGGGAGAGAAGAAACGACATTAGATATTCTGGAGCTATTACTGTCCTTTTTGCTCTGCATAGAAAATTACAAGGTTCTTAACCCAATACTATATCTAGAGAAAGGGATTATCCCTTGTTAGGCTTGCGGCCGTGATTGGCCTTTTTGCTCCTCCAGCTAAGTTTGCCTCGTCTTCTGCGCCTTGCCATAATAATGCCTCCTCTATTCTCCTACTATCTGCACGATTACCTCGCGTCGCCTGCTACGATTATCAAAGTCAACCAAGATTATCTGCTGCCACATACCCAGGATAAGATTGCCTCCGGAAAGAGGTACACACATACCCGCCCCCAATAGAGAGGCCCTTACATGGGAAAACCCATTGCCGTCTCCCCAGGCCATATTGTGATGGTATTCGCCTGATTGAGGGGCCAGGCGCTCAAAGGCCTCTTTAAGGTCCTTTACCAGCCCGGGCTCATATTCACAGGTAGTCACTCCAGCAGTTGAACCGTTTACGAACACGCAAACCAAACCATTCGAGATGCCAGAGATATCAACGGCCTTTTTTACCTCAGGCGTAATATCGTGTATATCACAAAATCCTCGCGTATCGACACTAAATTCATAACTAAATACCATCTATCTCACCTCAGCTCCTGAGGGAACATCCTTTTCCGGTGAAAGCAAGACCACCTCATTGCCTGCATCAGCAGCCAGGAGCATACCCTGGCTCTCAATCCCCCTGATAGTAGCCGGCCTTAGATTGGTAATGACCACTATCTTCTTGCCAAGGAGCTCATCCTTCGAATAATAGGCCTTTATACCGGCTACCAATCTCCTGGTCTCATCCCCAATACGAACCGAAAGTACATAAAGCCTATCTGCATTGGGGTGGTCCTCCACACCAACTATCTCGGCAATCCTCAAACCAAGCGCCTTTACATCCTCTATACTGACCATGCCCAGATTATATTACCTAACACCCCTATAGTCAATTACAAAACCCTATTCCAGGTCTAGTTTTCCTATCTCTCGCCTAACCTCAAGTGGATAATTACCAGAAAAACAGGCAGTACAATAGCAGGAGTGATTACCAACGGCCTTCAGCATCCCTTCAATAGACAGATAACCAAGGCTATCCACTCCTAAATAAGACTCTATCTCCTTGTGGGACATATTATTAGCGATAAGTTCCTCTTTTGAAGGAAAGTCTATGCCATAAAAACAAGGCCACCTATGCGGCGGACAGGATATCCTTAAGTGGACCTCCTTTGCCCCTGCCTCCCTTATTGCCTTGACACGGCGTTTAGAAGTGGTGCCTCGCACAATAGAATCATCGACGACAATCACCCTCTTGCCCTTTATCACCTCGGGCATAATATTCAGCTTTACCCTGACCCCGAGTTCCCTGTAGCGCTGATGGGGTTGAATAAAGGTCCTGCCAACATAGTGATTCCTTATAAAGCCCCACTCAAGAGGAATCCCTGACTCCTGGCTATAGCCAATCGCAGAACTCAGGCCAGAATCTGGCACCGGCATAACCATATCCGCCTCTACTGGATTCTCCCTGGCCAGCTGTCTTCCCAATTCCTCCCTGACCTTGTGTACCAATTTACCAAAGAGGATCGAGTCCGGCCGCGCAAAATAGATATGCTCAAATATACAACAAGAGCTCTCTTCTCTCTTGCCATTAGGATAAAAACTCTTTATCCCCTCGTCATTAATCAGGACAAACTCCCCTGGTTCTATCTCCCTTATATACTCGGCGCCAATCAAATCAAGGGCGCAGGTCTCTGATGAAAGGACATAGGCTCCATCCAAACTTCCCAATACCAAGGGCCGAAAGCCATTGGGATCCCTTGCCCCCATAAGGCCATATTGATTCAGCATAACCAGGGAATAGGCACCCTGCACCCTCCTCAAAGCAGAAAATATGTGTTCCAACCAATCTCCCTCTCGAGTGTGGGCAATAAGATGGACTATGACCTCGCTATCCGTGGTGGTCTGAAAGATGGCCCCCTGGGCCTCGAGCTCATCGCGCAGTTCCTTGCTGTTAATCAGGTTCCCATTGTGCCCTATTGCCAGAAAACCATCTCTATAGTTCACAAGCAAGGGCTGGGCATTCTTTATTATACTGGAGCCGGTCGTTGAATAACGCACATGGCCGATAGCCACATCTCCCTTGAGATAAGATAATACATCACCCTTAAACACATCCGGCACCAGGCCCATATCCTTATGGATCCGTGTAGTCTGGCTCTCTCTATCGAATGAGACTATGCCAGCGCTTTCCTGGCCTCTGTGCTGGAGGGCGTAAAGTCCGAGGAAATTAAAGTAGACCGCATCCCTATGACCCCAGACGCCAAATACGCCGCAATACTCTTTGATAGGATCCCAAAATTCACAGAATTGCATAATGAAAAAATAATTTAATTTTTAAGATATTGTCCTTTGTTAAACTCGAACTAATTAGAATACCACGTTTCTCATATATTGAAAAGCAAAAGAGGAATGTTCTAGTTCTCCAAAATTTAAGCTAGTAACATATTAGAGGACTTGCTGTTTTAACTCAAGAAGTTTCTCAATTAACAATTCTGCTTGTTGTTTCATCTCTTGAACTTTTGCCGCTGCTTCATCTTTTTTCCCTATACTTGAAAGGCTCACCGCTTCTTTGGCCAATTCATGCACTAATATATGAGGCCTTTCAAGGGCTTTAAACAAATCATTATTTCCAAAAAGTTTCATCCCCTCACTATAATACCATTTTCCAAAACGGCATGATTGAAAATCAGTAATTTCTTCCACTTCTTTCCGTCCTTCTAACATATCTTCTACACTTCTCATCCAGACAATATGGTCTATATGCGCTAGATCAAATATGGCTTTTGACCTTAAACTTCCTATTACCATTCTTAATTTATTCAAGTTATCATCCATATCTTTCACCATCACCATAACATCTCCGGAAGCCTCAGCTGTACTATTAGCCAGAGAAAGGATATCTTCTATGTGTCGAACTACCTCTGCACTAACTTGGGACTCCTCTTCAACTGCAGCGGCTATCATCGAGATCTGGGATTCCACTTCACTAACCGAACCAGCAATTGTATTTAAGTTTGACTCAAGGGAATCAATTCCCTCTCTAACCGTTGTAATCGTCTCTATAGAATTCTTCATTGCCTCTGCCGTCTCCTGGCTTTCCTTCTGTACCATTGATATCTTGTCTGAAATCTCTTTAGTGGCTATTAATGTCCTGTCCGCAAGTTTCTGCACCTCATCGGCTACCACCGCAAACCCTCTACCCAATTCTCCTGCCCTTGCCGCCTCTATAGCAGCGTTTAGAGAAAGAAGGCCTGTCTGATCAGCGATATCCGATACAACCGAAACAATCTCCTCTATCTCAGAAATTCTGGAATTTAGATTATTTATCATATTAGCCAATCTCTCCGTCTTTTCTATCAAACTATGCATAGTACTAATAGCGACACTGGCCCTCTGCTTTCCTTCAACCGTTACAGAGCTCGCATTATGGGCATTTTCAGCGGCTAAGGAGGCATTCCGTGCTATTTCAGCTATCGTCTGACTCATCTCTTCCGCAGCTGCGGCTATCTGTTGAGCCTGAGAATATTCTTGTTTTGCAATCGAATCCAATCTAAAACTCTCATCCTTCAATCCTATACTCTCAAAAACTAATTTTTTGGTTCCTTCTGTTATATCCAGGAAAAGGGATTCTATATTCTTTGCAGTATCCTGCAAACTAATACATATATTACCTATTTCATCATTTTGAGTTACATCTTGAAAATTGATAATAAAATTCCCTTTCCCCATTTCTCGAACCACTCTTCTTATACGTCTTAAGGGCTCAACTGTTTGTAAATATAACAAAATTGTCCCTAAAATTACAATACCCATGGCTATTATAATGGCTACAAATATACTTAAGTAGGCAACCCGCAATAGTTCTTGTAAATTTATTAGGAAATCTTTCTTTTCTTGTTCTAATTCCTGTCTTACTAGACTATCCTCTTCTGACACTGTACTGGTAATCTTTAGGACTCCAACAGAGGCCGCTCTATACATCTTATACAAAGAAAAAGAAGATACCAGAACAACTAAGCCCGCTGCAATTCCTATAAGGCAAAACAGAATGATAAACTTACCTTTGAAGGAAAATCTCTTCAGAAAATTCATCCCCCACCCCCTTTTTAAAAAAGATACGACATCCATTTACTTCACAAGAAGAAAACAGATGTCAATGATATATATTACCAACTCATCACAACCCATTGAATCCCATAAAGGAAAGGGACAACAGGGCCGCGACAATAAAGGCAATTGGTATCCCTCGGAAAGGCCTGGGCAGGTCTATCACATCAAGCCTCTCCCTTATACCCGACATTATCATCATTGCCACCATAAACCCAAGACCTGCAAAGAGGCCCTGCAATACAGAAAACAAAAATCCACCCGATATGGCCTTGCCGTCCTTTACAAACATATCGATATTCAATACCGTAACCCCCAGGACAGCGCAGTTAGTCGTAATAAGGGGCAGGTATATGCCAAGGGTGCGGTGAAGGGCAGGCATTGTCTTGAGCATCACCATATCTATCATCTGGACAGCACTGGCAATAACCAATATAAAACTCACTGTACGCATATACTCAAGTCCATTGGGAAGTAGGATATAATTATATAATGCCCAGGTAATAATAGACGAGAACACCATAACGAATATAACCGCCAGGGACATAAAAAAGGCGGGATGCTTCCTGCGCGAAACCCCTATAAACGGACACATCCCGAGGAATCTAAAGAGTATAAAATTGGCAGTGAAGACATTTAACACAAATAGAGAGAATATCTTTGCCGTCATTTCTTATCTCCCGCCTGTTTTATTGCCAGCATCAATCCGAGCACAAGCAGGGCCCCGGGCGGCAGGGCAAATACCAGTACAGGGACAAAGTCCAGGCTAACCGGATAGCCCCATATCTTACCTGCTCCCAACACCTCTCGGATTAGGCCAATCATTGAAAGGGTAAATGTAAAACCTATACCCATCCCAAGTCCATCGAGAAAGGAGGCGAATACCCCATTCCTAGAGGCAAAGGCCTCTGCTCTACCCAGAATAATACAATTGACCACTATCAATGGGACAAATATACCCAACTGCTTATAGAGGGAGGGCAGATAGGCCTCCATCACCAACTCAACAATTGTAACGAATGTGGCGATTATTACTATATACGAAGGGATTCTCACCCTCGAAGGGATAAACCGTTTAAACATCGAGATCAAGATATTTGAACAAATCAAGACAAAGGTTGCCGACAGCCCCATTCCAAGGGCATTTTGCAGAGAAGTAGATACTGCCAGGGTTGGACACAGACCCAAGGCAAGGACCAGAATAGGATTTTCCTTAAATATCCCTTTATAAAATTCTGCCATCAAAGACTTCATATCAACGACTCTCCCCAAGTTTACGCGGTTTAAAGATATTGTCGAGATAGGGGACCAGGGCATTCATCATAAGAATAGAATATGAAACGCCCTCTGGATAGCCTCCCCAGAGACGGATAACACTGGTGATAAGTCCGCACCCTATCCCAAAGGCGATCTGTCCTTTCCTGGTAATAGGCGAGGTTACCATATCCGTAGCCATAAACCAGGCCCCCAGCATAAGGCCTCCTGAAAGGATATGGAACAACCAATCACCCGAAAAAAGTCCACCTGAGCCGCCGAATATCCAGGTCATCAATCCAACTGTGACAATATAAGACAACGGTATCCTCAAAGAGATATAGCCCCTCCACAACAGTATCATCGCACCGATAAGAAGCGCCAGTACAGAGGTCTCACCTATACATCCAGGATAATTTCCGAGGAATAGTGTCTTGTAACTGACCAGAGGGGCTGCGCTGCCCTCTTTAAGGATATTAAGGGGCGTAGCCTGACTAACCAATGCACCGTTCTGGCTTATGAAAAATCTGGTCATCTCAGCAGGGAAAGAGGCCATCAAAAAGGCCCTGCCTACAAGGGCCGGGTTAAATACATTCCTGCCGATTCCTCCAAACACCTGTTTGCCAATCGCTATCGCAAACACGCTTCCCAGGGCAGCCATCCA
>JALVWL010000126.1 GCA_027034965.1 Candidatus Omnitrophota bacterium | reverse complement strand
CAGCAGCTTACCTCTGAAGAACTTGAGGTCTGCGGGATAGATGAGGGATTCATCAGGCTTTCTATTGGGATAGAATCTATAGAAGATATTATTACGGCTATAGAAAAGGCCCTGGTTTCCATTTGAAGAGAATGCATAATAAAAAATTCCTTCATTCTCCATGCTCCATTCTTCATGCTTGATTATTAATAAGAAAAGAGAGGTTTGATTAACCAAGCGATGGCAGATAAAGAATTCTAATGCATAATCCGGGATAAATTAGATTCAATCCTCTAACTCTAACTGCCCCAATAGGTTTCGGCTTATCTTGAATTTTTAAGCCGATTCCTTTTGAAGAGACCTGGTTCTGATTCACTCCCCTCAAAATTTTTTCTAAAGAAAGGCGTATTTTAGACGATAAAAGAGATAGAAAATGCTCTTTGAGAAGGGGGGTGATAGGGAGGCAGAAACGGGGCGCACCAAAGAGGTGAGCGGTTTGAGGCTGCCGCTTAAAATAATAGCCTTGGCTTTAGCAAGGATGCTAGAGTTGGGATTAAAGCAAGGAGGCGCAAGATGGGAGTGAGGATTAATCACAATATCGCCGCGTTAAACGCGTGGTGGAACCTGACAAAGACAGATTCTGCTGTCAGGAAGTCATTGGAGAAACTCTCCTCTGGTTACAGGATCAACAGGGCTGGCGATGACCCAGCTGGTCTGGTTATTTCTGAGAAACTGCGTGCTAATATCGTTGGTCTGGATCAGGCAATAAAGAACTCAGAAGATGCCATTTCTATGGTCCAGACTGCTGAAGGTGCTTTGACAGAGATGAATACACTGCTTAATTCTGTCAGGGCCCTGGCTCTGCACGCAGCTAACGAAGGTGCTAATGACACCGAGGCAATTGCTGCTGACCAGGCGCAGGTGGATTCAGCAGTTGATTCTATTGACAGAATTGCTAATACAACAAAGTATGCTGGTAAATATCTATTAAATGGTGCTGCTGGTAATTCTGTTGATGTAAAGAATACAAATAGGGTTACTGCAGCAAGTATAGGTTCCAATGCCAGCACTGGTTTTGTCTCTTACAATATAACCCAAAAGGCATCGCAGGCATTGATAAGCTTTGGTAATAACACTGATTCTGGAGGTGCATGGGGTGTCGGAGACCTTACTGTAAATGGAACAACCGTTGACCTGACAACCACATACAGTGCGGATCAGATTGTATCTGCCATAATGGCAACGGTCTCTGGTGTCTATGCCTGGACATCCACAGATGCCAGTAACGATGACCACATCTTCGTTAGGAGTGTTGACTATGGATCAGAGGTCTCTTTGATTGTTACTGGTAGTGCTGTCAGTGGGAGCATCGCTGCTGATACTGGTCAGGATGTTGCAGGAACTATAGATGGTTCTTCTGCAACTGGTAGTGGTCTGACGCTGATCGCTGCTACTGGAACATTCAAGGAAATGAAGATAACAATAGCTGAGGCCTATAATACGACTTCAACAAATCCTTCCTATGATATCTATGTAACCGCTGGTTTATTGAGGTTTGTGCTTGGTGCTAATGCCGATAGCAATGAGATAGCGACTATATCTATCTCTTCTATGAGGGCAAATCAGCTCGGCACCTCTACTGCTGGTAGTCAGGGTCTTCTGGCCATTAAGTCCGGTGGGACCTATGACCTGGATTCCAATGCATCTACGGCAGTGGATATCATTGACGAGGCGATCAATGACGTCTCTACGCAGAGGGCAACTCTTGGTGCATTCCAGAAGAACACTCTGGAAAGCACGATTGCAAACCTGGGTGTTACGAGGGAAAACATCCAGTCCTCTGAGAGCCGCATTAGGGATGTGGATATGGCTGAGGAAATGGTCAACTTTACAAGACTGCAGATATTGCAGCAAGCAGGTACTGCAATGCTTGCCCATGCAAATGTTGCTCCTCAGTCAATACTGCAGCTCCTTGGTTAATAGGGATAATAGCGCCCTGCTCTTTGCAGGGCGCTTCTCTCTTTATGTAAAGGAGTAATGGAGATGGAAAGCAATAGCGTAAATAGCAATTACAATCAGGCGATGGCAAATGTCCAGGACTACTTTAATTCCTCTTCAAAGCAGTTTGAGAAAGCAATGGAGATAATCAACAGAAAGGCCACTTCAGGAGAGATTTCGGTTCAGGATAAGGAGATGTTGGAGAAACTAAAGGAGGAGGCAATAAAATCCTCTCAGGAATTGGCGGAGCAGCTCAATAAGATAATGAAGAGTATGGAGAAGGACTATCGCTTCCATCCATTTGTGGATGGCACGGATCTTGCATATGTTGAGGTGATAAATCCTAATACGAATAAGGTGATAAAGCAGATCCCTCCAGAGCAAATGATAGAGGCGTTGTTGAAGATACACAATGCCATAGGGGTCATTTTGGATAAGTATTTATGATATTTTAATATTGCTGGTGAAGAGGATGGAAAAGGGAGAAAGGGGTGCTCTATGCCGGGGACCAATAGTGTTTCAGGACTGGTTTCAGGCCTGGATACACAAAATATAGTGGACCAGCTAATAGAGATAGAGTCCTATCCCCTGAAACTTCTCCAGGCAAAGAAGGAATTAGAGCAGCAAAAGAAAGAGGCCTGGCGAACGATTCAAACAAAACTCCTCACATTTAAGTTAAATGCATATGCCCTTGCGCGCACAAATTTATATAAGACAAAGACCGTGAGTAGTTCCGATACGTCTATTTTAACCGCTTCTGCCAGCACATCCGCTAAGATAGGGACATATTCGCTTTTAGTAAAACAGATAGCCACAACCCATCAGAGTATTAGTGCAGGATTTGTGGACAGTGATACTGCAATTGGTTCAGGTAGCTTGACCATAAAGATGGGTGGCTATATTGACAAAAAGACACCGCTGGCATTTATCAATAACCAGTCGGGATTCTCTCGGGGGTCAATAAAAATAACCGACAAGGCAGGCAATAAGGCAACGATAGACTTAAGTAGGGCAATAACAGTCCAGGACATAATTGATACCATAAATGAAAATAATACAGTGCAGGTAGAGGCATCAGTAGAAGGAGACCACCTGGTTATAACCGATACCTCAGGTGGCAGTGGGAATTTTATAATAGAAGAGGTCTCTGGTGGGAGTAGCGCAAGTTCTTTGGGTATTCTTGGCTCAACATCTGGCACCACTATAACCGGTTCTGATATAAATAACATTGTCTCTACAACCGCATTAGAGTTATTGAATGAAAACACGGGTGTTAGGAGATACGCCTCTGGTGCGGATATAAGGATAACCGCAAGAGACGGCTCTACTTTTGACGTTGATATATCGGATGCAGATACTGTGCAGGACATATTGGATGCAATAAATAATGCATCAGGTAATGCCGGAAAGGTTACGATTTCTATAGATACAGATGGCAATAGATTCAAGATAACTGACAACACAGGTGGAACAGGTAATCTTACTATACAGAGCCTAAATTCTAGTTACACGGCTGAGGATTTGGGGATAAATGGCTCAGTTGCATCGTCATCATTGACAGGTAAGGCAGTAATAGCCGGACTAAATGACGTATTATTGAATAGATTTAATGGCGGAGATGGGGTTGATTTAGGTAGCTTTATTATACAGGACAGGGCAGGCAATACCGCAACGATTGATATTTCCAGTGCAGAGACGCTGCAGGATGTCTTAGATGCAATAAATAGTGCATCGGCTATATCTGTAACTGCATCTATAAATAGCTCTTATACGGGTATAAAGCTGACCGATACCTCTGGGGGTACGGGGACTTTGTCAGTAACAGAGGCCGGTGGAACAACTGCCTCTGACCTTGGGATATTGGGTTCTACGAGCTCTTCTACCCTTGAGGGAAGTGATGTTAATCTGCAGTTTATATCCAGATATACCCGCCTTGATAGTTTGAATGGCGGAACAGGTGTTACAAAGGGAACTATAAAGATAACCGACCGGGCGGGCAATAGTGCAAGTATTTCGTTAAACGGGAGTTCTATAGAGACTATTGGCGATGTAATAGATGCAATAAATAATGCCTCTGGGATAAGTGTGAAAGCGCGCATAAATGATACTGGTAGTGGAATTGTTGTTATAGATCTGACAGGAGAGGAAGAAAATGTTCTGCGTATAGAGGATTTGAATAATGGGAGGATGACGAAGGATCTAAATATATACGGTAGCACGAGTGCTGAGCAGAAGAAACACGGGGATGATCTGTCTTATATAACCACATCTACTCTTCTTTCCCGTTTAAATGACGGTTTGGGTGTGGCATCAGGATACATAAAGATAACCGACAGGGACGGCAATTCAGCAACAATTGATTTAACGTCGGCAACGACTATTCAGGATGTTTTAAATGCAATAAACAGCGCCTCAATAAACGTTACCGCAACCATTGATTCTACTACAGGCAATGCAATAAACTTGGTTGATTCCAGCACTGGCGCTGGTGCATTTAAGGTGGAGGAGCTAGGTTCAACAACTGCTGAGGATCTGGGTATCCTTCAGGCAGATGGAGTAAATTCTTCAACTATTTCTGGGAAAGACATATTGAGTGATGTAAATGATAGGCAGCTTGATTTGCTCAATGGCCTATCTGGTGTCAGCGGCAGCTGGTTTACTATTACCAACAAGTCTGGATATACAGCCACAATAGATATAAGCAGTGCGCGCACAATACAGGATGTGATTCAGACGATAAATGGGAACACTGCATTGCAGGTTACCGCCAGCTTTACCTCAAATGGTCAAGGGATAAAATTGACGGATACATCTGGCGGTACAGGAACACTGAGCGTAAGCGATGGAAATGGTGCAGCTGCAAGTCTTGGGATAAACGTTACTGCCTCGGGCAGTACGATAAATGGAAATGATATATTGTATTTGACCGGTTCGAGTTCTCTACAGGTGGTAGGAGATGGAAAGGGCGTTGATAATGCATCAGGATTGGATGATATAAGGATTATTGCAAGGGACGGCACAACGATAGATGTAAATATAGACAGCGCATCGACTATTCAGGATGTTATAGATGCTATTAATAATGATGCAGACAATGGGGGTAAGATAACGGCTTCTTTGTCTTCTGATGGATTGAGGCTTGTTATTACGGATAACACAGGTTCAACGGCTAACAACCTTTCAGTTCAGAGCATAAATTCCACGACAACAGCAGAGGATCTGGGTATAGCTACATCAGTTGCAACCTCTTCTGTTACTGGAGAAGAGCTGATTTCTATTTTCGGGGATAGGCTCCTTACAGCGTTAAATGATTTTAGTGGTATAACAACTGGTACCTTCACCATAACTGACCGATCCGGTGCAACGGCAACCGTAAGTGTTACCTCTTCGGACAGGTCTTTAGCTGATGTGGTTTCGGCAATCAATTCTGTTTCTATTGGTGTAGAGGCAGAGATAGGTAGTGATGGAAAGGGAATAATTATAAAGGATACAACCGGAGAGGAAGGCCGTCTTTACATTGAGGATAATACGGTTTCTCAATCTCTGGGGATAGAGGAGACAACAGGGGTTTCTAATACGAGTTATGATGGTGCATTTTCCTGGACAATAACGATAGATGATAATGATGACCTAGAAGACATAGCCGATGCAATAAACGATGCCGATGTTAGTGATAGGTTTTCTGCCTTTGTGTTAAACGATGGCACAGGTGTAAACCCATATAAGCTGGTTATAAACAGCAAGTTTAGCGGGACAAGAGGCCGGCTTCTTATTACCTCTACAAATTCAAATCTATCATTTACTGAGTCTATTACAGCAAAAGATGCTTTGGTGTTGGTTGGTGGAGAGAGTGGCACACCTATAGTGAGTAGTTCCAATGAGGTAAAAAATGCTATACAGGGACTCACGTTAAACCTTTATACAGCTTCTGATGAACTGGTAAGTGTGAAGGTAGAGCAGGATACAGAGGAGCCTCTTAGCACAATAAAGACTTTTATAGATACATATAATGATATTATTGATTATATATCTGAATTGATGTCCTATGACCCGGAAACAGGAGAGTCAGGTGTTTTATTGGGTAGTGTTTCGTTGATGAACCTTCAGAATGAGCTTTTCTCTATGGTTACAGATTATGTTGAAGGCCTGCCTTCGAGTATGAACCACATATCAGCGGTAGGTATTAGCTTTAATAGCGATGGCCATCTGGAGATAGATGAGAGTAAGTTTGAGGAAAAATTATTGGATGACCCCGATGCAGTGGCAAATCTGTTCAATTATGAGGTAAATATGGCGTTGGGGGATAACGGTGGCAGTGCAACCGCCTCTTCTACTGCTACCGGATATAGTCCAAGCCGCGTGATAAATGGTAATACCAGTGAGGATGAATTTGGTGCCAATTCAAATGGATGGATGAATGGTGTGCAGAATGAATCTGGGGCCTATCTTGAGATAGATTTTACCAGACGGATTTCTCTGTATAAGATAAAGGTCTTTGCTCCCAGTACGAGTGGAGAAAAGCTGACAGGATATACATTGCAGTACTGGTATAATAATCAGTGGAATGATTATAGAACGGTTTCTGGCAATACCCAATCAGAGATATTGCACTTCTTTACCTTGCCGTATTATACGGATAAAATCAGATTTAATAATATAGAAGGCGAAGATGGTTATGCTCGCGTAATTGAAGTACAGGCAACGGAGGCAAGGGGTGTTGGACTGAGGGTTAACGGCAGATTGTCTTACCTAACAGATCCCGAAGTAGGCCTTATAAATGGAGAATTGGACAATATAGAGGACAACATAGATGTCTATGACTATCAGATAGAGAATATGCAGGAGCGTTTGGAAAAGCGGCGAAATTATCTTTATAATCAATTTAACAGGATGGAGCAATTAATGGGGCAGATGAATGCGATGAGTGCATGGCTTGCATCTCAAGCGCAACAAATGAAATAAAAAAAGGGGGAGATATGGATCCACTTAAGGCCTACAAATCAGTGAAGAGACAGACAACCTCTCCACAACAGGCAATAGTGATGGCCTATGATGGTATTATCAAGTTCTTGAATCTGGCCAAGTCAAAGATGCAAGAGCGCGACTTTTATATGACAAACGAGTATATGTTCAAGGCAAGGAGATTATTGTCAGAGCTCACTCTGGCATTGAATGATGAAGCAGGAGAATTGGCAGATAAGTTTAGGGCCTTATATAATTATTGTTACAATCGGACAATAGAGGCCAATTTGAGGAAGGAGCCAGAGATAATAGATGAGGTTATTGGACTTCTCTCTCCTCTTGCAGATGCGTGGCATGAGGCAGTGGAACAGATTAATAGAGACTTTTTTGAACAAGAAGGCCCGGTTGCTTTGGAAGAAAAAGTCGCGTAATGGATTTAATCTCCTTTGATTCATTTTTCCCGCCTCAGTTTCTACAAGGCAGGGGGATAGCAAATACCTTTCTGCTTAAGTCTTTGGTACGACATAGCCGCTTGATAGATAGGTTTTATTTTTTCCTTGGTTCGTTAACTGAAACCAATACTTTCTTCTCCAACCATCCATTTCTGCAAAAAGATAATGCTTCTGTTTTTTTGAGGGAGGTATTTTTATCGTTTAAAACAGATAGAGGCATAATCTTTCAGCCGGATATAGAGCTATATCATATCGCAGTTATGAGAGAGCTTTTAGGCCGTAGTGAGGCAATAGTAGGCCTTACACATACCATAAGTTATCCAAGATTATTGGGACAATTGCAAAAGGCAATTTCTTTTTTGCGAGACAGTGACAGGATTATCTGTACCTCTGATACTGCCAAAAAGGTGTTAATGAATCTGGGAGTGCCAGAATATGTTTTAGAGGTAATACCTCTTGGATGTCCTATTGAGAAGGACATAAGCTCATATCTCCAAAACCGCAAGGATTTAAGACGAGAATTAAGATTAGAGGGAAAAACAGTATTCCTCCATTTCTCGCGTATATGTGAGCATTCAAAGGCAGATCTGATGCCGTTATTAAAAATTGTTTACCGCATTTCAAAGAAACGAAGGGATTTTAAGCTAATCATTGCCGGAAGCTCTGATGAATCCAATTATGCAGAACTTCTTTCTAAGATTGCGTCTGTGTGGGGTATAACAGATTTGGTATCTATCGTTACAAACCCTCGCGAAGAAGATAAATTTATTTTGTTTTCCATTGCAGATGCATTTATGTGCCTTAGTGATAATTTTCAGGAGACATTTGGTCAGGTGATACTTGAGGCAATGGCCTTTGGTCTTCCAATAATAGCAACAGACTGGGGAGGATTCAGGGATATCCTTTCAGACGATAGAGCTATAAAATGGCTTATCCCTTCTTTTACACTTGGAAATATAGAAGATGATATGGCTGTCTTTGAACATCTATCTTTTGAGGTAAACTTACACCTGCTTTGGGCAGAGACGATATGCTTAGATTTAGACTTTCTGGAAAAAACCATGCTTACAGTAATGGATAAAAAAGAAGATTTAAGAAAGATGGGAGAGAGAAACATCTCGGTTGTGGAAGATAGATATAAGTGGAAGAAGATTATTAGCCAATACGATAGATTGTTTGAGACAGTGTCGCAAACAAAAGAAGCGAAAAACATGGGTATAAAACCTGATTTTAACAGATTCTCTTCTTATGGTAGGATATTCTACGAGGTCTATCCCTCCAGGAGATTATCTGAGAGGCAACTCTTGTCTTTAGGAGATGCGGAATTGATAAAGAAGGGATGGGGCATTTACGAGACAATTTCACCAGTGATTGATTTGGATAGCGTGCAGAGATTTGCAAAAAAAATAGGGAGTAGAAAGCTAATACTAAAAGATGCATTGAATGACTTGTCAAGACAGGAGCTATTATGGATGATAAAACAGGGCTGGTTGAGGTTAGATTAGATACAGAACTATATCAGCGCAATCTGCAGTATCTTAAGACAGATGAGAGGTATTGGGAACTCGCTGACAGGCTCGAATCTGTTGAGATTAGCAGGGATTATAAAGTTATCGTTTCAAGAAATAATCTGCCTGTTATTGTTGCCTTGAGAGATGGCAGAGAAATCCCTTTATGTAGCAGGGTTGATCCCCAAAAAGAGGCCCGAAGATGGGCAGACAATCTTGACCTTGAAAAGAGGTTAGATATCTATGTAATAGGTATAGGCGCTGGTTATCACATAGACGCTCTATTGGAAAGACCATTGGATTTGATAACAGTAGTGGGTTTAGATATAAGTTTATTCAAACTCTTGATGCATATTCGAGATATCTCTTCCTGGATTAATGATCGTGTGAATCTCTTAATCGATTTAGGTTATGTTGATTTTCTAAATGCCCTTGGATATCGATTTTTTATAGAAAAGGTGATTTCTCGGCCTCTAATCGTATCCTTCCTTCCTGTAACGCGGCTCTATCCTGAAAAAAAGGAGACTTACGAAAATCTCTGTAGGGACAATATACTAAATGCCCGTATTTGTCTGGTTACCAATATAAGCATAAGCACTCAACAGATTAGAAATTCGTTTAAGAATTTCCCTTATGGATTGAGAACAGTAGGTATGGAGGCATGGTATGACTCAATGAAAGGGATGCCGGCTATTTGCATTTCAGCAGGCCCTAGTGTAAAGGATAATATTGAGTTTTTGAGAGCAGCTCAAGGAAGGGCAGTTTTGATTGCAGTGGATACGGTTGTGCCAGTTCTGCAAAAGCACGGTATAAATCCTGATTTTGTTATAGGTCTTGATTTCTCTGAGAAGAATCGCCATCACTACGACAAGATGGATATGGATAGATTAAAAGATTCTGTTTTAATGGCTATTGCCGATGTCCATGAAGGGATTCTGCCAATGTGGAAAGGCCGAATGAGTGTTATGCTTTTGAGCCATTTCTTTAGTGACTTTGTTGGAAGAAAGATGGCATTATTTAAGGGCTTAACAACTGCGCATACTGCGTTTTTGTTTGCGATGTTTTGTGGCGCTGATCCAATTATCTTGGTCGGGCAGGATCTGTCCTATCCGGATCTGAAAAACAGCCATGTGGAGGGAACAACAAATCAGACCAATTTGATGTTACAGAAGGTAGATGGAAAGGATGTTTTAGGCAAGAGAAGAGGCGAAGAGATAAAGTACGTATGGGCTCGTTGGATAGATAGCGTTGATGGAGGAAAGGTCATAACAGAAGACATAATGGTTTCCTACCTAAGAGATCTTGAGCGAATGATAGAGGTCTGTCCTGCAAGGGTGATAGATAGAAAGGATAGAGGAGCAAGGATCTTGGGGACGGATGTTTTGCCAGCACAAGAGGTGCTTTCTATTTTGCCAAAGGATGCGAGAGAGGAAATTGAAAAGATAAAATCAAGGACTGAGTGGGTCTTTACTGGTTTTAAGAAGAAGGAGTTTGAAAATGAGTGGGATTGCCTGACTACGCAGATAAAAGAGATAAAAGAGGTCTGCAAGGATGCTCAAGAAATCATTTCAGAAATAGAAGGCAGAATGGAAGGAGATAATATAAGCCAGCAGGATATGGAAGAGGTCAATAGATGGATAGATAAGTTGTTTGATGAACAGTATAGTCGTGTTATGCAATTGGCTCAGAGTTTTTCAGCTGCGGTTATGCTAATGGTTAGAAAGTTTTTGTATAAAGAGAAAGAGATATCAGCAAAAGAAAGGATTGAAACGATTATGGCCTTTCTTGAGGCATTAGAGCTGGCTATAGATGATGTAGAGGCTCTTTTTAGTGAGGTTGAAAAAGAGTATAAGGAGTTTGGTTTATTATGAAGGTATTATTCTTCCCTCCAGCTAATCTGGAGCTGTTGCCGTTATTTATGGATTATGTTAAGTTTATGGAAAGATTGGGGTTACAGGTAATCTTGTTTGAGGAAAATTACTTTCAGTTGATAAAGATGTTAAAAGAGATAAGGTTTCATCTAGAACAGCAACGACCAGATATCGTTTTGGGTTTTGACAATTATTTTTTGGATGTAATAGTA
>JALVWL010000125.1 GCA_027034965.1 Candidatus Omnitrophota bacterium | reverse complement strand
ACTTTTTGCCTGTAATCAGCAGATGGCTTTAATTTCTTTATCTCATCCCCAGCCTCTTTTAGGACTTTGTTTAAGGTATCCATCGGCATACCCAACCTTGCCATCTCTACCCTTGCATCTGTAATACCCTTATCTTCGTTAAAGACCTTTACATCCCTTGAGCCAACCTTGGTCCCTACCAGCGCACCACCGACTGTATGGACATTTTTCAACCATACATCCCCAGCCGACTTATCCTTTACCCTGATAAATCTCGTTGCATCCTTGATATATCCACTGGCATCGCTTTTCATAGAGGTAACATCAGAGACAATCCTCTTATTCGCAGTCAGAGAGCCTATGTCATATAGATAGAAACTCTCATTCGCTGGATACAGCTCACTAGCCGTCCTGCCATCTATGCGCAGGATACCATCAACAGGAGAAATGCCCATCAACCTGCCTGCCCCATCAGGGTATAGATACAATGTAGGACTATCGGCATTGGTGTAGATATTCCTGGTTATGGTCTTTCCGTAAAACATACCCTTTATCGACTCAGAAACAGGATTAACCATCAATGACAGGTAACCGTCTTCAGCCGTCAAATCGTATATATTGGAAAACTCACCTATCTTCCTCTCACCTATCACTGCCTCAAATGGCACAAAGCTCTCATCTTTCGGCGGCTTTGGAGGCCTCTTTTCCTCAATATCAATAACATCTATTGCCTTTTTAGAGAGGGCCACCAGACTCTTATCCACAGAGACAACAGGGGCATTGGATGAAACCGACTTAATTGCACCCTTTTTGGATGAAAGAACTGCTTTATACTCCACTATATTCTTGCCTGACTTCGAGACATACATAGAAACAGAGCTGCCATTAAACGTCAGTATAAGCTCAATGGGACTGATGGGATGGATGGACTGTCTCAAGCTGAGATCTTCAGTTTTCCATCCGGATATATCGTAAATCCTGGTCCCATCTG
The DNA here is from genome assembly GCA_027034965.1 of Candidatus Omnitrophota bacterium. Classification (GTDB taxonomy): domain Bacteria; phylum Omnitrophota; class Gorgyraeia; order S143-82; family S143-82; genus S143-82. The sequence goes on along the minus strand of JALVWL010000125.1, from coordinate 10,079 downwards.
AAAGTTTCACCTCCTTATATCCTATCTTCTGCCCCTTTACCTTCCTCTCGGATACAACATCCCTGGCCCATATTCCTTTCAGGGCCTTATCCGTCCAATAACTATTGTCCCTTCCTATGCTAATTCGATTCGTAAAGAGATAATCCCTGCCTCCAAGGGACTCAACAACCGAAACCTGTCCCGGCAGGTATACATCTACTGCGCCCTTTACATCCCAGAGGATATCCTGTCCAGAACGATTGGTAAGTCTCGTATTACCCAATACAAGTGAATCCATTGCCCTGCCCTTATTGACCGAAACAGAGACAGGCAGATAATCCGCCACAAATAAGACAGCCCTGTCCTTAGAGACACCAAAACTGCGCAGGATATTTATATCCAGAGGCTGCTCCAGATAAGGAGAAGGATTGTTTTCTTTGCTATTATGTTTTTTCAGATAAGGGGACAGACCCGCGCCCCTCTTTAATAGGAACACCGCCCCGCCATTGGACAAACGCCTCTGCCCGGATAGAACCGCAGGGGAATTGTAGACTACCTTGTTGTTTACATAGAGCTTCTGCTCAACTGGTGCAGCAAATTTTCCTTCAAAATCCGCATTTATAAGGGACTGTTTTCCCTGCCTGTCAAAGCCTACCGCCTGATATAATTCCCTATAGGCGCGATGGATGGCATAGGCCTCTTTATCCGAGACAACAAGAAAATCAGACAACTGAGACTCCCCAGAGAGGGCTATCCTCCTTACCCCCACAATTCCTCTTGCAGATATCTGCCTGGCGCCTATCAAAAAATCCGCCCCATCTATTGCCGGAGCTATCCACATATCCTCCTTGTAACGGAACATCCGATCATTGGAAAGCCTGTATATATCGCCTTCATTCTCCACCTGGGAATGCGAAAACACAAACCTCGTCCCAGTAGAAAAGTTTTCACTCAATATATCCAGGGAAGGCCCATTACCCCCAGAGGCAGGGGCAACCCCAAGATAAAAATTGTCAACCAGAAGCCAATCCTCTGAGAGTATCTTATCAACCCCCACTCGCCTCTCCTCCCCTGCCGGATTAGAAACCGCCCTTTTCACGGCCTCATTCCCCTCACTGCCACTCATAGTAAAAGGCGAGGTCAATATACCCTTATTATCCACAGAGAATACCAGACGATTGCCTCGATACCCAGCCGAAGAGATATACTTAGCGACATCGTATTCACCCTGAACCTGCTTATCAAAGGAGTACTTATACGAAACACCCGATAGACCAGCGAAAGCCCTGCTGGTATTATCTGAATAAAAGCGCCTCAATAGATAAAGCCTACCAGGAGAGACCTCAAAGGATGCACCTGCCCTTGAGACCTTCTGCCCACCGACCGCTGATACATTCAAGAGCTCTGCCTCTTTGCCAATCGCAGATACTACCCTGGAGGAATTAAACTTCCAAGCATCCTTATCCCCTCTTTCAAGGATACCGCGGACCTCAACATTCCTGGCAAAAAGCCCATCCCCGAGACTATAGAATTCCCCATTCCGACCTGTCAAAGAGACATCAACAGGGATAAAGACATCCTCTATCCTTCCATTGGCATTCGGCAGGCCATTGGCATAGACCAGCGCCTTAATTGCGCTGTTTTGCCCTGCCTTTATCTTAGCAAAGATATCCGCGGCTTTATCTTCCCTGCCCCTTATACTAGCGGCAGGTAATCCCTTGACACCGACCATCCTTGGTAAAGAGAGATTTTGCCTTGCCACATCCACCGAAAGATCCATTGCCTTTAACATAGCAAACACAGGCTGCATTCCTGTGAAATCCTTATGAGAAAACGGCCTGGATATCCTTCCAAACCCGATTATCTCCACCGGATTGCGGAATTGCAGGACCGATTCATTTGCGGGATTATTCAGGTATAATACCTTCTTTTTCCCGCCGAATTCTCTTGGGGCAAGCAATACCAACTCCTGCTTGCCCTTTATAAGCACATCCTTAGAAAACGGCGTGCTGGTAACAGCTCCATCCTTTGCACCAAGCCTTGTATTGGCCATATCTATTGAGGCAGAGACATTAACCGCAGGACTGGTTGAAGACAGCACAATCCTTCCTTTCATAGCGATTCCCATATTCTTGGGGAATAACTGCCATTCATTAGCAGAAAGCTCCTTTACATCCGCCTCTGTATGGAAATATTTGCTATAATGGTCAAATATAGAAACCACACCCTTCATAGAGAACTGGGAAGAATTGGAAGTTTCTGCATTCGCAGAAAACTTAACCGGCTTGGAGCGCTCCATCTCCAATATATCTATTGCCTTATGAGGATCAAGGTAGGGATTTATAGCCAAAAATATATCTCTGCTTTCCTCTCTGCCAGCATAATAGGGCAGACCAGCTGGTGCAGAGAGTTTTACACCCTTTGAAGATGCAATCCTTGGGGCCTTTCCATAATCGTAGACAAAGACCTTCATATCCAGTCCCTTTGGCGCAAAGGCATTTATCTTCACAGGCTCAAGGGACTTATCTTCTGGAATAAACGCCGAGGAACCTAACTTACCATAACCAAGGTAAAAGTAGTTAAATGTCTTACCCGAGACATCATAGAAATCAGGCTGGATATATCTCGCACCTTTATTATCTACCGCAGTAACATACCTATCCCACATAAACGGATTATCCTGTTCGTTGTCCACCTTAAGATTGACCTTTGAGGCCTCCTTACCAAGCCTGTCCACCCTTTCTGGCATAATATAAGGCAGGAGAAAGCGAGCGGTATCATCTGGATTCGCCACCAATTTCCCATAAGAGACCTGGATAACCCCTCCTGGCGTAGATATAGAGAATCCCTTTTTATCCCTTGATATACCAACCCCACCCATCTGTTTTGCAAAAGATGGAGTTATTGCCTCGCCCGCCATTGCGGACTTCAAGACAGCCAGTGTCTTAATCCTTTCAACATCAGAGGAATCCATCCTCCTGGAAATACCTCCAACGACATCATAGGTCCTGGAGAAGGACAACCCATCCTCAGAGATATCCCTTATAAACATCACACGCCCAAAGTCCTTATGGAAATCAAACACAGAAAACGGCCTTCTGTAGTCAAAGAATCCAGGCAGGACATTAGTGACAGTGACAAAGTCTTTCCTTCCTATCGGACCGACAAGATTAGAGATGGCATTCATAGAAGACTTAAGCTCTTTCTCTGAAGATACGTTGGCAGAATAGAACAACCCGTCATTTAACACCCCAATCCCTCGCACTTTATCAAGGGCAAACATATTCACCCGTGCATCAGTCTCTGGAGAATACACAGCACCTGCCCAAAATTTGTTCGCTTTGGAAAACGTCTCAAACCTTGCAACCTTATCATAGCTATGGATGGCATTGACCGCATCTATTATCCCGAACTCTTTTGCCTCAAGCTCACCTGTCTTTACATCCATACCCGTTAATCTTCCCGACAGATCCATCTCAGAGAAGGCATAACGTCCTGTCTTCTCATTAAACACCCCATTCATCCTGTACCTGATATCCCAATCCCTGCCGTCTACAAACAAGGGATGAAAGGCCATCACTTCAGAGCCCTTCGGCATATAGGTCTCAACAACCAGATCCGTATCCCCGGGCTTAATCCTTTCAAACTTTCTTGAACCTATTCCAAATATTCCTCCCATACCAGTCCACTCCAATCCACCAGAAAATCCAGAGACCGCTGCCGATTGGAGGAGCTGAGACTGCCTTTTAAAGGCATAGGATCTAAAACCGTAGAGCAGGGACTTATCCTTCCACTCCTCACCATATATATCCCTGGCCTTCTTGGCCTCAAAAGGATAATCAAGTAGCCCCCAATCCCGCCAGGAATCCATATACACCGTAGAATAGACATATTCAGATGCATAAGGACTGCCGGCAAGCCTGGTAAAAGAAACGAGAGGAGAATTAAAGGAGTTATCGACATAATCCCTGAATGCAGGGGAATTATCGTATATAACACCAAGACGGGCCATTGTATTTCCCTTAAAGGCATCCACTGGTAGGTGCATAAGGTTCAAAAGAGTGGAGTGCCTTGCAAATTCTCCCAGAAAAGACGTCTCCTTTAGGCCATCAAAGGCCGCCCCCAACCCCGATGCAAGGGCATAGGCAGTATCAGCGGCCAGGAAGCTCAACATAGACCTATGCAACTCGTTATCTACCCCCCAGTTCTCACTCAATCTGTCCACAGCAAAGGCAATCGCTCCATTGGTAACAGAAGACCTCACTGTGTCCCAGGAGATATGGAAACCCTTACCCATAACAGCACCTGATATAGGCTGAGAGATAAGGGGAGAAAGGTACTGCGTATAATTCAGGACCTCATCCTTTCCTGTAATCTTCGCAAGGGCCCCAGTCGTGGCTATAGATATAGCCGTAGGTGTGGCCTGATACAACGCCTCCCTAAATGAAAACCAGCCCGCATCAAGGGCGCTCATATCATCGAACTTCACATTATCTATACCCAAAAATTGGGCAAAGGAACCAGAATAATTGCTGACATCGCTAACTACTCCAACCTGTTGCATCCCAAGATGATCAAATAAATTCGTACCCGTAATAAGAGAAGAGCTGATACCCGAACCAATAATACTGCCCCCAAGTCCTGAGACGGCCTTGGCCATATATCTAGTAAAGGCATTATTGTAGTCATTCGTATCAAAAAGGCTGTTTTCTATAGCAACCGCAATACCACCATTTATCGTCCCCTTTAGTGCGCCAAGGGCAAAACCCTGCCCAAAACCCTTTAATCCCCCTGAAAAGGCAAATTCCTTGCCCATATAGGTAAGGCTTTTGCCAGTTGAGCCATATAGCCCAGTAGAAAATGCAGCGCTGGTTACCATTGATCCCAGCTGCACAAACTCGGGATTCACACCAGCCAGCTGAAGGGCAGAACCAACCATATTACCCATGCTACCTGCAGCATAATTCATCGCAAAGGACTCACTGAAACTGGCTCCCTGAAGCGGCGAGAAAAACGAACCAAGTGCAGCCGTACCAATGCTAAGAACCGAAGACAAAAAGACATCATCCAGGGACATTCCAGGTAAGAAATCATCTGGGTCTAGAAAATCATCAGGCCTGGCACGCCGTATAAATCTCCTATATTCCCTCCCCCCTTTAGCCTTTACTTTTAATCCATCCTCTGATATCCCACGCAACACCGCTATCCCTGTCCAGAGAGTGGAAAATTCTTCAATTGTAACCCTATGTCTTCCAAGATGATCCAGATAATAAACAAATCCATTCTTGGCATTTATCACATAGACATAGTGTTCATACGAAAAGTGGGCAATAAACGGAACGAAGTCCCTGGCCCGCCTCAAAAAGCCCTCTTTATCTATCACCTTCACCAAGGAAGAAGAGATATCATACCTCTTTGCCAGCCCCCCTAGGGATTGAGCCAATACTGTCTCAGGGTCCTCATCACCTTGAAGCCGATCCAGATATTCCAACTCTTGCGCAAGCACATCCTCTTTTACCCTCAAAAACTTAGACAACACAAACGATGCACAGGTATTCTTGTAAGAAAAGTTGCTACCAGTAAATATCCTGGGACCTATATTTAGATTACTGCCAGGGGAAAGCAATAAAGGATTCGCATAGGCAAGGTCATTGGCAATAAAACATATTACAAGCAATATTAATAAAAACTTCCTCCATGGTCTGAGTGTCTTCTTTGTTCTAATATTTTCTCTGCTATACATAATATCTATAACACTATCTAGAGATATCCCAATATGTTACAAGCACTTTATATACAAAACATATAACGGATTTATCTATACCTACTTACCATAAAAAGTTTAAACCAAAACATGCACTTTGTCAAAAAGTTTATTAACTTATTTTAAATGATATTCTCAATCCATGAAAAACGTATCTTCTTTTACATCAAAAAGTTACAAATACATTATTTAAATAGATTAATGTTTGGCAAGCAGAACTCAAAACCTCGACTTATTAAAGGTTAAAGGAAGGGAGAAAGGGATACTCTCATCCCTTCTCCCTAATTGCAGATCCTACAGGACTAATTAGTCGTCAAAGTAAGGGTTACCGTACCTGCATAATGCCCGGCCGGTTTGTCTGCAGTAATAGGGTCAACTCCTGGTGCATCGTTCTTGCCAGTAGCAATTCCATAGTATATCCTCAGCCAGTTGCCTTCCCCGACCTGATTCTTGCTAATCTTCACGTTATTGGAACTCCCATAGGCATACTTTGCTATCTGCCTAGAATAGGTATCCCCGTGTTGAGAGACAAATATCACATTTATGTTTTTGTTCAAGTTTGCACTGGAATTATTTTGATTAACCACTGAAGTAATCGTGTGTGTTATATTCCAGGAACCAGTATTTGCAGTCACACCCACATCCACTGCAAAGTATACCGAAGACTTGAAGATATTGAACTCAGAATCATAGGAAAGCGTGCCAAAATCCATAGTAGATACATGCGTCCAGAGGTCATCGCCATGTGGCCCTGCACCAGGTGTTATCTTGGAGACAGTGACATTCATCCCCTGTTGCTGGGGGATATGTGCCTTGATCGTAATCGTCTCCTGATTACCAGCCAGACCAACTCCCGCCCACAGGAAGACGCCCACAAGTGCTGCTGCTAACGTTCGTTTCATCTTACACCTCCTTTGTTTTACCTTGCCACTAAGACTATCGATATCGTACCCGAATACTGACCCGCAGGTTTATTCGTCGTGATAGGTTCTACACCAACACCCGCTATATCAATACCCATCGATATGCCGTAATATATCCTAAGCCAACGCTCCCTTATCTCTGAGCCATGAAAAGACCTCCTGCTGTCCTTATACAGATAACGCCCCAATACCTTCTCTCTTCCGCCCTCCATACTGGCAAAGACAACACTCACATTCCTATCTAGAGAAGCACCCTGAGGTCCCAATATAGGGGTGATCTCGTGTGAGACCATCCATTCTCCGTGATTAGAGACAATGCCAACATCTACAACATAATAGCAATTCGAGACAAAAATATGCCTGGTCTCATCGAAACGAAGGTTCCCAAAGTCTATCTCAGAACGCCTTTCCCAGTCATTTGTGGAGACATTTACCCTGGAAATAACCACCTTTATCTCATTCTGTTCAGGGATATCCACACTGATATCAATTGTCTTTGAATAAACAGGCCCCTCTCCTTCATGCCCCCCATTTGAACTACTAGATCCGCTTCCAGAACTCCCAATCCTATGTCCCCTAAAATAGGCATCCTTTACGGCCTCCTTAAAGGCCTCCAGAGACTCTTGAGAAGATTCAACCCGCCAATCGTGTTCCTTTTTTACATTGAACCAGTAGACCGCTGAGATCTTATCGTATTCGTTTTTTATCTTATTAAAAGCCTCCTGTATCCAGGCCGCCTTATAATCCCCCTCCATTGCCGCAAACTCAGCCAGCATAATCGGCTTATTCCCAAAGAATTCAGGATGCTCAACTATTACATCGTACAATTCTTTAAACACCGCATCAAAATCCGTATCAGGGTATCCCCAACCGTCCATTCCTATCCAATCCACATACTCCTTGCCCGGATAATACTTCGAAAGGATAGAAAAATCTGCAAGGTGATGATTGGGTGCCCACACAAACTCGGCATTATCTGCCCCATGTTCGACAAATAGATTATGCACATAGGCAAATGCTGCCTTGTACTCCTCAGGCCTGTCCTGCCAGGAATACCAGCCCTCTGTCGAGGGATCATCGTCCTGGACCATCTCGTGGCCGAACCGAATACGCACCGGCTCTCCCCAATCGGCTACCGCATCGGCATAGTCGCTGATCTCGCCGTCATAAACACCCTTAACAATATCGCTAAGCCCTACCCAGGGTTCTAAGACAAGATGCAGTGTAGTATGTGTATCATAACCATCGTGGTAACGTATATTATTCCAGGAATCAACCCCAACCCGATCGGAATTAATCGGAGAGATGGCTCGGTACACAAGTACAGAGCCCACATGTCTGCCTATCATATCCTCAAAATCCCTTACATCATCCTTGGATGGATAGTTTACCCCCAAAAATACGCCGAGGTCCGCCTCCCCAAAGGCAGGTCTGTATGACAAGATTACTAAGAGGCCCACCAGAACAGGAATACCTGCAAACCACAAACACAACCTGTTTAAGCCCATAGGGCCTTTTTTAAACATAAAATTGCCTCTCTATCTTATCGTTATAAGTTTATCACAAACAAGCAATAAAAGCAAATAGTTATAAAATCTTTTAATAAATCAAAAGATATGGTGTCAACTAGAAAAGGGATTTATCCCAAAAAACTACTTCCCAATCTTCTTCAGCGGCAGATAGACCTGCCTCTGAACGCCCTTTGCAAGGGATATCTTCTGTTCTGGTTTGCCAAAGGGCAGACTATCCTCTGGAATAGATGAAAGGTCAAGGGAAATGGTATAATCACCCGGATTCAGGTTAGAGAACAAAAACATCCCTCTTGAATCGGTGTACCTGCATTCATTCCCGATGCAGACACGTACATCGCCAAGCGGTATGTCAGAGGTACCCAGGCGGCCATCGCCATCCTCGTCTATAAATACATATCCTTTTATCCCTGTAATATAGTTCACTGCAAAATCCTTGCGTAACCTTTTAACAGCCACTGTATCGACCATCACCTTATCCTCCTTTGGCAGCATCCCCGTCGGCAGGTCATTGACATTCAGCTCAAGATACGCAGAAGCCTTCTTCACCCAGCCTATCTCATACCGGCCATCGGCATTCGTACGGGCTGTCTTTCCTCCACAGGATAGACCCACATTAGGGATCCCACTTTCACCCTTATCCATCCTACCGTTACCATTCTCATCTTCATATACATATCCATATACAAATGTTTTCGGAAGGAGATTCAATCCAGTATCCCAGTACCACTTCACACCCGCGTATATCTCGGCCTCAGAGTAGTCACTGCCATCCTTTGGGAAATAACGCCTAAATCCCCCTTGCAAATATAGGTACTTATCGTTGCTCAATCGATATTCTAGCTTACTACTCAGGTAGAGCAGGTCCCTATCCGAAACAAAGTTATAGGCACCCGAACCATTCGTCTCCCACCTATAAGAGGAATGCCCTGTCCACTCAAGGCGCGAGTCCTTGCTCGTTACCCTGGCATTCAATCCCGCCTCCAGCCTCACAGGATACCTGACCTTATCTTCCTCTTTATCCTCTACCCGCCCTACATCCGACGACACATAGGCGCTGAGAAAATCTTTGACCACACTAGCAGACAGGCGCGAAGAGGCCCTGTCCACGATATACTCCCTGTCAAGGGCCTTATCCTTATTAAGGGTATGGGATAGATCCGCCCTCCAGTAGAAATCCCTATCCAGGAAGTGGAAACTCCTCGAATAAAATCCGCTCAGCGTGTAGGAGCTATATGGCCCCACAGTACCCGTATGGTCTATCAAATCAAACTCCCACCCATAAGAGTTATTATCCAGATACCTGCCCCACATAAAGGAATAATCTATATTCAAACGGTGGGGTTTATCTGGATTCGGATATTTTCTATCCCGATACACGTCTAGATATGTGGTTATCTGGAGTCCTCTGTCAAATGCACGGGAGAGGGTCAGCCTGGAGCCAATCTCGCCAGAATAGGCAGGCGTACCAGTCAGAGTCAGGTAATCTGCCTCCACATCCCTGAAATTCAGACTGACATCCCACTTACCTAACCTGCCATTCAGATCCAATACCCCTGCCCAGGAGTCCTTATCCGTACCTATCTCAGACTCTACAGCCCAACTTTTGCCCAGTGGCCTGCTTATGTAAAATGAATAGGCCTCATTTGAAAACCTACTTGAGCCATCCCGAGCTCCATTCTCATCCAAATAGGCATAATTGAAGTAAAATCCATTATAGCCAACCGATAGGCCATATACATCTCCTGTCTCGTTCTCTATCAATGGAATGTAATTCCAGGTATTCGTAATCTGGCCATAAAGCCCCTTTATACTAAACTTACCCCGCCTCTCAGAGGCCATAACTCCATCCAGTGAACTGCCTGGAAAGGTAAACCTCGATAT
>JALVWL010000124.1 GCA_027034965.1 Candidatus Omnitrophota bacterium | reverse complement strand
AGCTGTCCAATCTGCCTGGAATAGGAAGGAAGAGTGCAGAGCGTATTGTTTTTTATCTCTTGGATAGGCCAAGGGAAACTGCAAAAAAGTTGGCCTCGGCCATATATTATATGCGCGAGAAGGTGCGTTTTTGTGAGGTCTGCAATAACTTCTCTCAAGACAGTTTATGTCCTGTGTGTGCATCAGAGTCAAGAGACAGGTCTATGCTCTGTGTGGTGGAGCAACCATCGGATGTGGCAGTGATAGAAAAGGCAGGCATATATAAGGGGCTATATTACGTTTTATTGGGTAGTGTCTCTCCCTTGGATGCTCCTTCTAAGGAGTCGAACCTTAATCTCAGTAAATTGGCCTCTATGCTAAAGAGGTTCCCTATAAAGGAGGTGATTATCGCTACGGATGCTGATACAGATGGTGAGATGACGGCCTTATATGTACAGGAATTTCTAAATAGTTATGGATTGGATGTATTCAGGATAGGGATGGGGCTGCCGGTTGGTGCAAATATAGAATATATGGACGCTACTACGATTGCAAAGGCCCTGCAGTGCAGGGTAAGGATGAGATTATAGCCCATAAAGTCCATAATAAGAGGAGGAGGATATGGATAGATTTGAAAAGGTGGAGTATCTTTCGAAATTGTGCAGGATAGGCTTGAGCAGCGAAGAACAGGAACTCTTTTCTTCTCAATTAGGGAATATATTGGAATACGTAGAACAATTAAAAGAGGTCGACGTAGAAGGGGTTGAGCCTATGTATCATCCTCTACCTATCACAAACCGAATGCGCAAGGATACAACAGGGGCTTCAATAGACAGGGAAAAGGCCCTTAAAAATGCCCCTCAGAAGAAGGATGGATTCTTTGTCGTCCCTCGTATTATCGAAGAATAAAAGCAAATTATATGATAAGGGTTTTATGATATAATGAAAGCTGTTAGGGGGTAAACAAAAACAATATCTATCTCAGGGGGGTACTCATTCAAGATGGTAAAAGATGAATTCGGTTTAATAACTTACCTTCGCTCCAGGTTGGCGTCTATGCGACGGACGGATACCGTGGTTGGCATTGGGGATGATGCGGCAGTGTTGGATATGGGGCTTGAGAAGGACTATCTACTCTGGGCAACGGATTCAATTGTCGAAGGCAAGCACTTTAACTTTAACATAGAAGCCAGGGCTTTAATTGGCCGCAAGGCAGTAGGGACAGCGATGAGTGATATAGCAGCAATGGGTGGCTATCCTGTGCACATAACAGTGGATATAGGTCTTCCACCATATGTAGAGATGGAGGATGTAAATGAACTGCTAAAGGGAATGGAATTTCTGGCAGATCTGTTCTCGGTTGATATTGTAGGAGGAGATACGGTAGCCAGTGATAGGCTTTATATAAGTGTGGGCTGTCTGGGCCGAGTAGAAAAGGAGTGGTTAACCCTGCGTTCAGGGGCGCGAAAGCTCGACGAGATCTGGGTGTCTGGACCGCTGGGAGGAAGTATATATGGCAGACATTTGAAGGTCTCTCCCCGGGTACCAGAGGCACGGTTTCTGGTTCAGAACTTTAAGCCGACTGCAATGATAGACATATCGGATGGGCTGGTGGCAGACCTCTACCATATTCTCGAGGAAAGTCAGGTCGTTGCTGAGATTGTTAGGGATTGGATTCCATTGCATAAGGACGCTCGTAGCTTTGATGAGGCCCTGTATATGGGGGAGGACTTTGAACTTTTGTTTTGCCTCTCCGAGGATGATTCTCGGCGGCTTGAGGCAATGGGGAATAAGTTAGAATATAGGTTCTACCACATTGGCAAGGTCCTTGAGGCAGGTAGCATTGGCCTGTATATGCGGGACGGTGAGGCTGTTTATCCGCTTGAACGACGGGGGTTTTCCCACTTTTGATGCGAAAGAGGGTATAGATGGAGGGATTTGATATCTCGAGGCTGGTTTCGGGTGGGGAGCTTGAAGAGGATAGAATAATCAATCTATCTCTACGACCTGATTCGTTGGATGAATTTATCGGGCAAACTCAGATTAAGGAGAATCTAAGGGTTGGGATATGCGCGGCTAGGCAGCGAGGGGAGCCTATAGAACACATTCTCCTGTCAGGGCCCCCTGGGTTGGGCAAGACAACACTTGCCCATATTATCGCGAATGAGATGGGTTCTCATATGATTGCGACCTCTGGACCGGCATTAGAGAGGCCAGGGGACTTAATAGGGATACTCACGAACCTAGAAGAGGGAGACATATTATTTATCGATGAGATACACAGGATGCCGCGGGTGGTGGAGGAATTTCTATACCCTGCAATAGAGTCGTTTAAGATAGATTTTGTAATAGACAAAGGCCCATATGCAAAGACAATTAAGTTTAATCTTAAACCCTTTACTCTGATTGGTGCCACGACTCGTAGCGGGTTGTTGAGTGGACCTATGCGCAGTAGGTTTGGTTTTTTTTATCACCTGGAGTTCTACAGACCTGAAGACCTGGTTGAAATTATCAGACGATCAGCAAGGCTTCTTGAGGTAGAGATTACGGATGAGGGCGCGATGACTATCGCGGGGCGTTCACGAGGCACGCCAAGGATAGCAAATCGTCTCCTG
>JALVWL010000123.1 GCA_027034965.1 Candidatus Omnitrophota bacterium | reverse complement strand
CTTCCTGCCTTGCCATCTCATTCTTGATATGTATATGATACGGCAGTGAGGCAAATAATGATTCAAGTTCCCTTCGCAAATTATCTATATTGCCCTGCTTTAGCGCTACGTGTATGCCTGTGCGCTTCTCTTGATTTAGGCTTTGCGTAAGGTATTCTATTAATACCTTTGAGAGGGAGCTACTAACTTCCTTGTTTGGTAATCGCAACAGATATTCTATCTCACCTTCTTCATTTATTATCTGCTTATCTATTGTCAAATACCCTGCCTGAAATAATATCGCTTCTGGACGCATATTATCTACGTCAAAGCTATCTAATAACGTCTCATCTACTCTCAATCCTGCAATCTCTGGTATATAAAAATCCCCTTTGTCTATTATATCTATCAAGAATTTAGGCGTGCCCGTAGAAAACCAATAACTACGAAATCTAAAACCCTTCTTGACGAACAATAATAAATCAAATGGATTGTAGACCAGATCCCCTAAAAAGTTATATCCATTATACCATTCTCTAACTTCCTCTAAATCTACATTATTCTCCTTGAACAGATCCCCAAAATATTGCTCTAACTCAGATTGGGTTATACCAAGCATATTCCCAAACCTTGGTTCAAGGGTTATATCTTCTAGATTATTTAACCCAGAAAATATCCCTGCCTTGGAGAATTTAGTCACGCCGGTCAATAATACAAACTTAATGTAGGGATCATTCCTCTTTAATTCTGTATAAAAATCCCTTAAAACATCCCTATTATGCATTGCTACTTCTATGCGGGCTATATTATCAAGGATTGGCTTGTCGTACTCATCTATTAATATTACGACTTTTTGGTTGTATTTCTCATAGGCCTTCTCTATTAATTCTGCAAAGCAATACGCCACATCATTATAATTGGAACACTCTATATCCAATATCCTACTGTTATGCTCAAGATTCTGCCTTAATACACCGAATAACCTATCTTCTCCACTAGTCCCACCTAATTCTATATGTATCACCGGATGCTTGGGGAAATCGTATTTATCATAGATATAAAGGCCCTTGAATAACTCCCTTTCGCCCTGGAATATGTATTTCAAGGTGGATACAAGCAGGCTCTTGCCAAACCTGCGCGGACGGGAGAGGAAGTAATACTTTCCAGAAGTAATAAGCTTGTAAATCGGCTCAGTCTTATCTACGTAAAGATAATCTTCTTGCCTTATCTCCCTAAAATCCTGCACTCCTATGGGTAATCTCTTCATCTTTTTCATTGCACAATCTGATTCTATTTCCTCTTCAATACCTCCGTACATCTTGGACAGAGGTCAGGATAATCATTGTCAAGTCCAAGCTGTTTGCTATAGTTCCAACAGCGAGCACACTTCTGCCCCTCAGCGCGCTCTACCTTTATAGCACGACTGTCTGCCTTCTCTATCTCAACATCCGAAGTAATAAATATGTACTTTAGATAGTCTCTATGTTTCAAGGCCACATCATACTCAGGTTCTGGCAAATATAATATAACCGAGGCCTCAAGAGAGCTGCCAATAAGGCCCTTTTCCCGCTCCTCCTCCAAGGCCTTTAACACTGACTCCCGAACATCTATCAGTACATCCCATTCACTTCGCTCTTCCTCAGATATAGTGGGAAGGGACGGCCATTCCTGAAGATGTACAGACCCACCTCCATTTAGGAATTCCCAGACCTCATCCGCTGTAAATACAAGTATCGGCGAGACTATCCTTGCAAGGGCACTGCCTATCTCATACAGGCTGGTTTGCGCAGAACGCCGCTCCAGGGAATCTTTAGCGCTGACATAGAGTCTGTCTTTCAAAATATCCATATAAAAGGCACTCATATCCAGGTTGCAGAAGTTGTAAATCCTATGAAATGCCTTGAAGAATTCATAATTATCATAGGCAGAATCGAGTTCTTTTATGAGCCTGGCAGTCCTGTCCACGGCCCATCTATCAATAGGAAGTCTGGAGTCAAAATCAACCGCATCTGTATCTACATCGAAGTCGTACAAATTCCCCAGGATGTATCTAAACGTATTTCTTATCTTTCGATAGGCATCTGCCATCTGTTTCAGTATCTCATCTGAGAGACGGACATCTGATTGATAATCGGCTGAAGCAACCCAGAGCCTGAGGATGTCGGCACCATATTTTTTGAGTATATCCTGAGGAGATATGACGTTGCCCAGGGACTTTGACATCTTGCGACCTTGGCCGTCTACTACAAACCCATGCGTAAGTACTGTTTTATACGGCGCAATACCCCTGGTTGCAGTGGATGGAATAAGAGATGACTGGAACCAGCCCCTGTGCTGGTCACTACCTTCCAGGTAAAGGTCTGCAGGGAATTTTAATTCCTCTTCTAGTTCAAGCACAGAAGCAAAACTTCCCCCTGATTCAAACCACACATCAATAATATCCTCTCCAGGCACAAATTCCGAAGAAGAGCACTCTCTGCACCGATAGCCATCCACCAGTGACAGCACTTCATCCGTAAACCAGACATCCGAACCCTTCTCCTCAACGAGTTTGGAAAGGCGAATGATGATATCCTCGTCCAATAACGGCTCACCACAGGATTTACAGTAAAACACCGGTATTGGCAGCCCCCAGAATCTCTGTCTGGACAGGCACCAATCCGGACGGTCTTTTACCATAGCCGATATACGATCCCTGCCCGCAGCCGGCACCCACATCACCCCGTTTATGACCTTCAGGAGTTCATCTCGAAGGCCATTATGATCGATAGACAAAAACCACTGATAGGTTGCCCTGAACACTATAGGGTTCTTGCACCTCCAGCAATGCGGATAAGAGTGCTCTATTTCAGAATGCCGGAGTAATACCCCCCTTTCTTCCAGAATACCAATAATTATCTTATTGGCATCTTTAATACTCCTGCCCTCTAGAACAGGCAGGTCCTCTGTCCCTGAAAACCTTCCTTTGTCGTCTATGGGCATAATAACAGGCAGATTATGCCGTTGACCGGCAAGGAAATCTTCATACCCATGACCAGGCGCAATATGCACAAAACCGGAACCATCTTCCGCTGAAACAAAATCCGCATCTATCACCCTGGAGGTCCTCTCCAGAAAAGGATGTACATATTCCTTCCCTACGATATCCTTCCCTTTCTTGCGCGACTTAACCTCTAAATCCACACCAAGTATCTGAGAAACTGCAGCCCGACGGCTTTCTGCAATCCAGAAGACTTTATCGCCATAAAGGACCGATACATAACTCAATTCAGGATTGACTGCAACTGCTGTGTTTGAATAAAGGGTCCAGGGGGTAGTCGTCCAGACCAAAAGATATTCGCCCTTCCTTGCCTTTAATGGAAAAAGGACATAAACAGAAGGAGAGGTCTTCTCGTAATACTCCACCTCGGCCTCTGCCAGGGCAGTCTCGCAACTGCCACACCAGTGCACGGGTTTACGGCCCCTGTAGACATAACCATTCTTGACCAGATCTGCAAACAGAACATACAACATTGCCTCATATTTAGGCGAAAGTGTAAGATATGGCTGCTGCCATCTGCCCAACACCCCCAGGCGCTGAAATTCCTTTTTCTGGATATCCACATATTTCAATGCATAGCTATGTGCCTTTTTACGAAAGTCTATCTTATCTACTTCGTGCTTTGTCTTGCCTAGCTCCTTAAAAAGTCTGTGCTCAACAGGCAGACCATGACAGTCCCATCCAGGGATATAGGGACAGTCATACCCCTTAAGGCTCTTGTATCTCAATACGATATCCTTTAATATCTTGTTCAGGGCATGACCCATATGTATGTGGCCATTGGCATAGGGAGGTCCGTCGTGAAGGACGAATTTTGGAGAATCCTTACGAGCAGCTCGAATCTTTCCATAGAGGCCCTCTTCCTCCCACCTATTAAGTCGTTCAGGTTCTCTCTGCGGCAGGTTGGCCCGCATAGGAAAGTCTGTCCTGGGTAGATTAAGCGTATTTCTATAATCACCCATAAATTGTCTCCCTTTAAATCAAACCCGGATTATACATTAGATTTCCCTATTTTAAATCGTTTTTGCTAATCAACAATTCCTTTATAAATTAAGCATGAAGAATGGAGCATGGAGAATGAAGGATTTTTATCTCCCAACATATTTCCTCTTATGAAATTCAAAAAATTCCCTTCCTTCTTCATGCTTCCTCCTCCATTCTCAAAACTTGCGTTGTGGTTTTTAGTTTTGCGCTTTGAGTTTTTAGTTATTTTAATTTGCCCTATAACGGCTTCCATTATATCACAAAGCCCTATTGCATAATTTGGATCTATCGTTTGACATTCCTGCCGGCTAGAACGAGCGGTGAGGCAATAAATATGGTGGAATACGTACCCGAAACAATCCCCACCAACAAAGTAAATGCAAAGTCGTTTAAAACTTCGCCACCGAAAAGGAATATAGATACTACAACCAGCAGTGTTGTAAGGGACGTTATAATTGTGCGTCCAAGGGTTTCGTTTATGGCAATATTTATTATTTCATAGAGCCCCTTTCGCCTGAGGGTCCTCCTTTTCTCCCTGACCCTGTCATAGATTACTATCGTATCGTTGACCGAATAACCTGCTATGGTCAATAGTGCGGTTACTATCAATAGATCCAGCCTGCGCCCAGTAAAGGCCAGAAAGCTCAATGCTACCAACACATCGTGCAAAAGGGCAACCACTGCAGCAATGGCAAAGTTGAAGTGATGAAAGCGAAATGCAACA
Organism: Candidatus Omnitrophota bacterium; assembly: GCA_027034965.1. Taxonomy (GTDB): domain Bacteria; phylum Omnitrophota; class Gorgyraeia; order S143-82; family S143-82; genus S143-82. The sequence continues at coordinate 6,394 of JALVWL010000123.1, read as the reverse complement.
TATACAAGGATACCCAGAAGTGACCAGAAGACCGCCAAGGTAGCCTTTCGTTTTAGCAGTTTTCCAATAGAAGGCCCGACCCTCTCTACGCGCAATAGCTTGGCATCGAACACCTGGGCAAAGGCCTTATCAATTTTGTCTACCAGGTCATTCTTGCTCCGTATAATAACTGTGTTTTTATCATCTCGAAAGCGCTGAATAACTGCATCCTTTACTCCCAGTCTATCCAGCTCTGCTCTTATCTGTTCGCTATTTACGGGTCTAGAAAACCTGTATTCCTGAAGATAACCACCGGCAAAATCAATACCATACATAGAACTTCCCCGCATAACAAAGCTGATAATACCTCCTGTTATCACTGCCAGAGACAGTGCATAGGCAATATGACGCTTGTTGAGAAAGTCGAAATTGGCCTTGCTAAAGAAGCTAGACATAGGCAGATGGGAGAGGCTGCCATATTGAAGCAATAACTCGAATATAAGACGAGTAAATACAATAGATGTAAACATACTCGCAATAATACCTATAGAAAGCGTTACTGCAAAGCCCTTAATCGGGCCTGTACCAAATTGGAACAACATCAGTGCGGCAATTAGGGTAGTTATATTAGAATCAACTATCGTAAGAAAGACCCGCTCATAGCCTGCCCTTACCGCCGTCCTGATGGGATTACCGGAACGCAGCTCTTCTTTTATCCTTTCATTGATAAGGACATTGGCGTCTACGGCCATACCAAGGGTGAGTATGATACCTGCAATTCCCGGCAGGGTTAAGGTGGCGTGGAAGAGGCCAAGGCCCCCTAAGATAATCAAGACATTAAATATCAGGGCCAGGTCAGCGATAAGTCCGGAAAGACGATAATAGAAGATCATAAACAAAAATACCAGAGCAGCGCCCACCAGGGCAGATATTATGCCCTTCTTTATAGAGTCCTGGCCCAACAAGGGACCAACTGTCCGCTCTTCAACTACCTCCATTGGTGCAGGCAACGCACCCACCCGCAAGACCAGGGCAAGGTCGTTGGCCTCTTCTGGTGTAAAACGGCCAGTTATCATCGCCCTTCCACCTGCAATCTTCTGCCTTATCTCTGGTGCTGACTGGACCTTGTTATCAAGGATAATCGCCAGGCGCTCTCCAATATGCTTGCCTGTTATATCGGCAAAAGCCTTTCCACCCTCTGAAGTGAGCTCCAGGCTGACCACAGGTCGATTGTAGGAATCAAAACTCACATAGGCCTTATTGATTGCATCTCCAGTAAGCAAGGGCTTCTTTTCTACGAGAAAGGCATTGCCTTCATTACTATAAAGGACCTCATATTCAGGCGGTATCTCCTCCCCTGCCAGGGCCTTGGACAACAATTGGGGATCATCTATCACCAACTTGAACTCAAGTAGCGCAGTGCGTCCCACAATAGACAATGCGCGTTTCCTGTCTGTAACACCTGGCAGCTGCAAGACAATCTCATCCGAACCCTGACGGATAATAGAAGGCTCTTTTACTCCAAACTCATCTATACGATTCCTTATTACCTCAACTGCCCTTTCCACAACATCGTCCCTATCAGCCGCAGGGACATCTTTGGTATCGACCTTCATAACCAGGTGCATTCCGCCTTTTAGGTCCAATCCAAGATTTATCTTTTTATTCAAGGGCAGGGCCGACCACAGAGAAAAGCCCAGCACGGCAAGAGATGCAATCAATCTCCATTGAATCCTCTTATCCATACCAACTCCTCAGCTTAGCTTCCTGGCTATTGCCGTCTTGTCCACATCTATCTTTGTATCCCCACCTATACGGACGGAGACAACATCATCCTTTACACTGGCAATCATCCCATGAATGCCGCCAATCGTAACTATCTTGTCTCCTGGTTTGAGGGATGCTATCATCCTCTTGTGTTCCTCCTGCTGCTTTCGAGCAGGCAGGATAACGACAAAGTAAAATACACCCAAGACAATAATCAGCGGCACAGCCTGCAATATTACATTCCCTCCCATAAATGATTCTCCTTAATTTTCCCCTGTCTCGGATTGAGCGGTCTCTTCAGGCAAATTGACGTCCTTCATACTCAGACCTATCTTCATCTGATCCGGATCCACCTTGACAACCCTTACCTCCACCTTATCGTGGGGCTTGAGCTTTTCTGCCACTTCCTTATCCATCTCCGACATATAGACAAGACCCTCTAATTCGTCCTCCAGTTTAACGAAGGCCCCGAAGTTGGCTACCTTTACCACTTCACCGCTGATAACACTACCAACCTTATACCTCTCGACCAACTCAGGCCAAGGATTTGGTTTCAGCTGCTTAATCCCAAGGGCTATCTTCTGGGCCTCTTTATCTATAGAAATCACCTTCACTTCAACCTCTTCTCCCTTTTTGAGGACCTCCTGGGGATGGGTAATCCTGCGCGTCCATGACAGATCAGAGACATGGACCATTCCCTCTATACCATCGAGTATCTCAACAAATGCACCGTAATCAGTAAAGCCCCTGACCACTCCTTTGAGCACCGCGCCCACAGGGACCTTTTCATCTATCGTATCCCAGGGATTGTCCTGAAGCTGCTTAACCCCAAGGGAAATCTTCCTCTTTTCTGGATCAACGGCCAAGACCACCGCACTGACGTTATCATTGTAATTAAATAATTCCGAAGGATTCACGTTCCTGCGGGTCCAGGACATCTCAGATATATGGACAAGCCCTTCCACACCCGGTTCAAGCTCAAGGAATACCCCATAGGGCATTATATTTACAACCCTACCCTTTACAACTGATCCGACAGGGTACTTCTCTTCAACTTTTAACCAGGGATCCTCTGTCAACTGTTTTAGACCAAGGGCAATCTTGCCTGAGTCCTTATCTATAGAGAGTATCTTTACCTTAACCTTATCGCCGACTTTAAGGACCTCTGAGGGATAATTTATCTTCCCCCAACTCATATCCGTAATATGAAGCAGGCCATCCACACCCCCCAGATCTATAAACGCACCGAAATCAGTTATATTCTTTACAACTCCCTCTCGAACATCGCCTTCATTAATCTCCTGCCACAACTTCTTTTGGGCCTCTTCCTTTTCTTTATGCAGGGCGTCTTTCCTGGAGACAACGATATTCTTGCGCAGACGGTTTATCTTTATTATCATAAAATTGAACTCCTTACCCAGGACCTGACGCTCCTTCCCCCTGAAAGTGGAAAGGGAATTGGGGAGGAAGCAATCCATACCATATATATCTACAATAAAGCCGCCCTTGACAATCTTTGCAACCCTGCCAGCGGCAATACTGCCTTCAGAATACTCTGCTATTATCTTATCCCAGCCAATAAACCTATCGGCCTTCTTCTTAGAGATAACCAACATCCCTTCATCATCCTCAGTTGTATCGACATAGACATCTATCTCCCTTCCTATCTCTATATCGTCCCATAAAAACTCTTCCTTCGGGATAAAGCCCTCTGATTTGTATCCTATATCCACTACAACCTCATTACCAGATATCCCGATAATCTTTCCCTTTACTATCTCGCCATCCTTTATCTCTTTCAGATACTCAGAATAGATCTCCATCATCTCATTATCCATTTATATCACCTTCCTTTTTTATATTTATATCTAGATTCAATGACCTTAAAAGCTCCACAAATTTATCTACAAACCACATTGGTGTCGATGTACCACTTATGATACCTACTTTCGTTTTCTCCTTCACATACTCAGGTGAAAAATCCGACAGGTCGCTTATCAAAACCGTTGTCGTTATCTCAGAGGATATCTCAAAGAGCCGTCGAGTATTAGCGCTCCTCTTGCCACCCAGTACAAACACAACATCGCACCGAGAGGCAAGTTCCCGCACCTTTGACTGCCTTTCCACAACATCCCAACAAATAGTGTTATAGACTCTCACCTCCTTCTTGGGAAAGGCCTTCCCTAACAACCAGTTAACCGCCTCTTTATAGAATTCAAGAGACTGTGTTGTTTGAGAAATAACACCATATCTATTATTTATAGATAAGGTTAAATTATCATTTAAAAGCGTTGGTTTGTCAATAACTATCAAATCCCCAACAATCGCCTTTACCGCCCTTACCTCTGGATGGTCCCTATCACCTATCATAACCACATCAAACCCCTCTTTTTTCAAAGACAGGGCGATCTCCTGCAATTTCTTTACATATATACAGATAAGGTCAACTGCCTCTAGAGATTTCTGGCAGCATTTCTCTTTGATCTCAGGTGGGGTACCGTGAGAAGGGAGGAGAATCATTGCACCATCAGGCACATCGTCAATAGAATCAACAACTTTTAAACCTGATAATCTTAGCCGCTCTATCTCCTTTTCATTATGGATGAACATTCCAAGGGAATAAACCGACCTATCAGGATTCTCTTTGAGAACAGACTCTAAAAGGCTAACCGCATGGTTTACTCCAACACAGAACCCACAGCTATCAGATACGACCAGTTCCATTCCCTATCAAATCCCTCCAAAGCCAGACTTCTACTCCAGGACCTTTTCCCAGCAAAGCCTTCCCAAGACAACGGGCACTCCAGTACACTCTCCGAATATTTCCCTCTCTCCCTCCAGCGGCACAGAAAGAGGTAGGACAGAACCATCCCCTGATAGTAGGTGCTTCACGACCTGATATATCCCCGCGCCTGGCGCAACGTAGGCACTACCAGTGCCAAAGCAGGCCACTATCTCAGCGCCGCGGTTAACAGTCATATCTCGAATCTCCTCCTTAATTTCCTTATCCAGAGTAGCGGGTATACCAGAGATAGAAATCTCATCTACTAAAGGCCTCATTCCCTTACCGTGTTTGCCAACCACCATAGCAGACAGGCTTGTCCTGGCAACCCCCAGAGAGCGAGAAATCTGATTAATCATCCTGGATGTATCAAGATTTACACCCATCCCCATAACTTTATGCCTGTCAATCCCAAGCAAGCTATAGCCAAACTCGGTAATAGCATCTAATGGATTGGTTACAAAGACCCAGGCGGCATCCTCTGCAACAAGCCCTTTGGCCTTTTCTATTATCCCCTGCACTATCTCCTTATTTATCTTCAACAAATCTTCCCTATCCATTCCAGGTTTCCTGGCCACACCAGCGGTTATCACAACAATATCGGCTCCTGTTATGAGATTGTAATCACTACCTCCCCAGACCCACCTATTACTCCCTAATATATAGAGACTGTCGTTTATATCCATAGCCTTTCCCCTGGCAAGGCCGTCATTTTTGTCTATAAGCACCACATCGGCAATATCCAGCCCAGCTATCCAGCTCGCTGCAAGTCCACCGACATTACCTGCCCCAATTATCGCAACTTTTGACATATTGCCTCCGCCATTTCCATCGTCCCTACTGCCCTATCCTGCTCCGAAGGAGGCAGCAGGTCATAGGTAACAGATTTCCTTTCTCGCAATACTTCTTCAACCGCACCTTCTAATCTGCGCGCCGCTGTATGTTCACCTAGATAATCAAGCATCATCACCGCAGAAAGTATCGTGGCCATAGGATTAACCTTATTCAAACCAGCATATTTCGGGGCCGAACCATGCACTGGCTCAAATAGGGCTATATCTCGTCCGATATTGGCACCTGGCGCAACCCCAAGCCCCCCAACCAGACCAGCACACAAATCAGAAACTATATCGCCGTAAAGATTTGGGAGTACCAATACATCAAATTTCTCTGGCCGCTGCACCAGCTGCATACATAGATTATCTACTATAATGTCTTCAAACTCTATCCTTCCCTCGTAGTCCTTGGCCACATAACGAGCTATGTCCAAAAACAGGCCATCGGAAAATTTCAATATATTTGCCTTATGCACGGCAGTAACCTTCTTACGGCCATTTTGCAGTGCATATTCGAAGGCAAAACGCACTATTCTCTCCGAACCAAACCTTGATATAGCTTTAAGACTCACCCCAGCATCAGTACGAACGCTACCCCTGTTATATCTTTCCACTAGCTCTATCAATGCCTGTGTCTCTTCTTTTCCCTCCTGAAATTCTATGCCTGCATAGAGGTCCTCTGTGTTTTCCCTCACCACAACCAGGTCCACAACATCGTATCGAGTATTGACCCCCGGATATATCTTAGCAGGCCGCACGCAGGCAAACAGATCCAATTCCTTCCTCAAAAACACATTTATGGAACGAAACCCACTACCAACCGGCGTAGTTATCGGCCCCTTTAAGGCCACCTTATTCTCCCTAATAGAATCCAACAACTCATCTGGTACGAGTTTACCATACTCTTCCAAGGCCCGCTGCCCAGCAAGAAACTCCTCCCATTCGATCTCAACACCAGTCGCCTCCACACACCTCTTAGCGGCCTCTACGACCTCAGGCCCAATACCATCTCCAGGAATAAGAGTAACCC
>JALVWL010000122.1 GCA_027034965.1 Candidatus Omnitrophota bacterium | reverse complement strand
TATCTGTGGTTTGAGGTCCACCCTGACCATTTAAAGAGGGCTATAGATAGTATAAGGGCACTTGACATAAGAGGCGTCAATGTAACTATCCCTCATAAGCAGGCAGTGATGAAGTATCTCGATGAGATTACCGATGTTGCCAGGCGAATAGGTGCGGTGAATACTATTATAAGAAGGGCAGGGAAATTGATAGGGACAAATACGGATGCAGAGGGATTTATACGGGACTTGAGAGACACCTGCCGTTTTTCTGCGAGGAATAAACGGTGTTTGATTATCGGGGCTGGAGGAGGTGCCAGGGCGGTTTGTTTTGGCCTGGCGGATGCAGGGGCAAGGATTATTTCCGTAAAGGACAAGGATCCTGCCAAGGCGAAAAAACTGACCAGGGACCTTAGGAGGCATTACTCAGGGATTGAGATTGAGGCGGTTTCTAAAGATGATGCTTTAAAGGGAAGGGATTTTGATCTGGTGGTAAATGCAACTCCGGTTGGGATGAAGTCTGGTGATGGGCTTGTTATAGATTTGAATCTTTTTCCACGGGTTTCTCTGGTTTATGACCTGATATATAATCCAGCAATGACGCCCTTGTTAAGACAGGCCAAAAAGAAGGGAATAGACTATGCCAATGGTCTTGGTATGCTAGTGAGACAGGGGGCGGTCTCATTTAAACATTGGACGAAGCAGAATGCGCCGCTTGATGTAATGTTTCGTGCGGTTGGCAAATAAGAATTTTGTTCGCATTTTTATAAAATTTCCCTTGACTAAAATAGTTTTTTTGAGTAACATGATCGTAACATTAATTGTGAAAAATTGAACAAACTATCTATTGGAGGTGGATATATGTGTTATACGGTACCGTTGATTACGTCTGTCTTTACAACCTATGCCTGGAAAAAGAAAAAGACCGTCAGGCTATGGTGGCTAAATCTCCTTCTCTATGGAGCTAGTGCCTTTGGTGTTATTGATCACCTTTACAATGGGGAGCTGTTTTTAGTCTCTGAGTACTGGGTAAAGGATTTATTTCTGGGTGTGTTGATTACATTATTTGTGTTTTTCTTATGGGGGCTAATATTGTTTATGGCAAGGGTGAATAAGTCAATAGCCAGGTATGTGGTGGACTAATGGATAAGTATTATCGCTTAAACAAGCCAGAATGCCGGGAATTTATAGCAGGCCTTGCCTCAAAGTATAAGGTAGTGGCACCTGTCAAAAAGGGCGAGAAGAACTATGTATTTTCTGAGATAAGCTCTCCTGACGAGATAGCCAGTGGCTATATACCGACAATTATCCCCCCTAAGAAATACTTTTTCCCAAAACGAGAGACACTGATCGAATACGATATAAGGGCTCAGAGGCAAAAGGCGGTTATGGAATATGAAAAACTGATTATCTTCGGTGTCAGGACCTGTGACCTGGCGGGTATACAGTGTCTTAATATGGTCTTTTCTGAGAGGCCTAGAGATGTGAACTATCTAATAAGGAAGAATAAATTGATAATTATTGGTATGGAATGCTGGGACTACTGTGATGAACACGCTATCTGTGGGCTAATGGACAATCACCAGCCAAAGGGTGGATATGACCTGTTTTTCAGTGATATGGGCGATTTTCATCTCATCCATGTAAATACCCTGGTGGGAGAGGAAATAATAAATTCAGTTGGTGTTTTTTCCCCTGCAGATGAAAAGGACCTGGAGAAATTAGAGAAATTCAGGGAAAGGAAAAGGAAGGCATTTAAGACATCTATGGGTGTTAGTCATCAGCAATTAAAGGATATATTTGCAGATGCTGAAGATGCCAAGGTCTGGGAGGATCTTGGAGAGCGTTGTCTGTCCTGCGGAAACTGTACGACAGTCTGTCCTACCTGCTATTGTTTTGATGTTATAGATGAGATAAATCTGGATTTTAAGACCGGTGAGAGATTCAGGATATGGGATTCTTGCCAGAATGAAGATTTTGCCAAGGTCGCAGGGGGGGAGAGTTTCCGCGAAGAGCGCAAGGGCAGGCAGATGCATCGCTATATGAGAAAGTTTAAGTATCCCTTGAAAAAATATAGTAGGTATTTCTGTACTGGTTGTGGTAGGTGTTCAAGGGCCTGTATGGCGGATATCAGGATAAAAGAGACCATCCAGGAAGTTATAAAGGAAAAGGGATTATCCAATGAAAAGGCTGGAATTAGTTGATTCTCCATATCTGGTGAGAGAGGCCAAGGTCTGTGAAGCACGCCAGATGACCAAGAGCGAGAGGTATCTGAAGATAGTTCTTAAGGATGCCCACGACCTGGACCATGAACCAGGTCAGTTTGTTATGGTCTCCATAGCTGGGGTGGGTGAGGCCCCTATCTCTATTTGTTCTTCACCTACCAAAGAGGGTTATTTTGAGCTCGTTGTGAGGAATGTTGGCAAGGTTACATCGGCTATCCATAAACTGGAGGCAGGGGATACGGTTGGTATAAGAGGACCCTTTGGAAGGGGCTTCCCGGTCAGGATACTGGAGGGCAATGACCTGCTCTTTGTTGCCGGGGGGTTGGGAATAGTTCCGTTAAGGTCTCTGGTGGACTTTGTTATAGACAACCGGCGTGACTTTGGGAGGGTCAATATCCTTTTGGGGTGTCGTACCCCTCAGGATATCCTGTTCAGGGACGAAGTCGCGTTGTGGGAGAGACGAATAGATGTCAACTTTTCCTGTACTGTGGATAGGGCAGACCCTGAGTGGAAGGGCCATGTTGGGGTTATTACGTCCCTTATCCCTGGTGTGGACCTTGACCCTGATAGGACCTTTGCGGTCGTGGTTGGTCCGCCTATTATGTATAAGTTTGTCATAAAGGAATTGTTGAAGAAAGGGATTCCTGAGAAACAGATTATCGTTTCCTTAGAGCGGCATATGAAGTGCGGGGTTGGTAAGTGTGGCCATTGTCAGATAGCTGATTACTATTGTTGTCAGGATGGGCCGGTGTTTTCTTATGACGAAATAAAGGAGAACATAGAGGCGTTATGAAAAAGGTAAAGGTTGCATTTTTTGACTTTTCCTGTTGTGAGGGTTGTCAGTTGCAGGTGGCCAATATTGGTGATTTGTTGTTGGACATCCTCGAGAAGATAGAACTCGTAGAATTTAGGGAGGTAATGTCAGAGCGAGGTGGCGATTATGACGTAGCTGTGGTAGAGGGAAGCATTACCACAGAGCACGATGTAAAGAGGATAAAGGGAATAAGGGAGAAGGCAAAGGTCTTGATTGCCTATGGCAGCTGTGCGTGTACAGGTGGTGTGAATGGGATGAAGAATAACTTTGATCTGGAGGATGTTAAAAAGTATGTATATAGAGACAAATCTGATTGGTTCAATACGGTTCCTACTATGGCGGTTGATCAGGTAGTTAAAGTTGACTATTATGTCAATGGCTGTCCAGTGTATCCGCCTGAATTTGTGAGGGTCCTCAAGTGTGCCCTACGGGGTATGCCCTATAAGGTGCCTGATTATGCGGTTTGTGTGGAGTGTAAATTTAATGAAAACGAGTGTATGTACGATAAAGGTGTTACCTGTCTAGGGCCGATTACCCGCGCGGGTTGTAATAGCTGGTGTACCAATAATGGGAATATCTGTTACGGTTGTAGGGGTATGGTCTCTAATCCGAACAAGAATGGCCAGAAAGAGGTTTTAAAGAAGTACAACATACCATTGGACTGGATAGTGAATAAGTTCAATATGTACAACAAGGCCAAGGAGAGTCAGCAAGTCTAGGAGAGAGTGTTATGCCGAAGAATGTCAAGGTCAATGTTGAATATCTTACCAGAGTAGAAGGCCACGGTAATATCGTGGTCGATGTTCAGGATGGAAAACTGAAAGAATGCCGTCTGGATATAATAGAGTCGCCAAGATTCTTTGAGGCGATGCTGCGGGGCAGGTCTATCTTTGAGGCCCAGCATATAACCTCCAGGATATGCGGAATATGTGCCTGTGCGCATAGCTTGGTATCCCTTCAGGCGGCAGAAGATGCCCTGGGAGTAGTACCTTCTCCTCAGACCACGAAATTAAGGAAACTCCTGCTTCATCAAGAACTTCTCGACAGCCATATATTGCATATTTACATACTCGTATTGCCAGACCTGATGAAGGTAAAGAGCTTTGTGCCGCTCCTAGAGACACACGAGAAGGTTGTCAGACGGGCCCTAAAGATGAAAAAGTGTGTAAATGATGTCTGTGAGATTATCGCAGGCAGGCATATACATCCTATATCTACGGTCATAGGTGGCTTTACTAAACTGCCTTCGAAAGAGGAATTAAAGAAGATACTCTCTATGCTCAAGGACCTAAAACTGGATATAGATGCAACCGTGGAGTTATTTAAAGGGATTAAATTCCCTGAATTTGAAAGGGAAACCGAATATGTGGCATTGGTTAGCGATGATGATGAATACCCACTCCTTGAGGGAGATATAGGCTCAACCGATGGTGTGCGGAAGCACAAGCATAAGTATAAAGAGATAACCAATGAGTTTGTCGTACCACATTCAACTGCAAAACATACCAAGTTGTCGCGCGAGAGTTATATGGTAGGAGCGCTTGCTAGATTAAATTTGAATTTTGACAAGTTGCTTCCCAGGGCAAAAGGAGTTGCGGAAGCCCTCGGATTTAGTGTGCCCTGTCATAATCCCTACCTTAATACCGTGGCTCAGTTGATAGAATGCGTTCATTGTGTCGATGAGTCTATCTCCATTGTAGAGGAGTTTCTGGAGAAGGGCATAGACTACAGCGAACAGGTAGTGGTGGGACTTAATGAGAATTCCGTGGTAAAAGTCAAGGCCGGATGGGGAGTTGGGGCAGTCGAGGCCCCCCGAGGTGTATTATTCCATAATTATGAGACTGATCAAGATGGTCGGATAATCAATGCCAACTGCATAATCCCAACAAATCAAAATCTAAATAATATTGAACAGGATATGAAGAAGCTCGTTCCAGAGATACTCGATAAAAGTGAAGAAGAGATAACCCTCTTGCTTGAGATGTTGGTCAGGGCCTATGATCCGTGTATCTCTTGTTCAACTCATTTCTTAGATGTCGAATTTGTGGGAAGAAAGCCTTAAGAGACTTCTGGCCACTGACAAAAAAAAGGCCATCCTTTGTATTGGTAATCGCTTTCGTATGGATGATGCGGTTGCCTGTCTATTATGTGATAGACTAAAGGGAAAAGAAGACCTTATCATTATAAATGCAGAATCAAATCCAGAAAATTATATCGATATTATAGCCAGGGAGAAGGTAGATCTTCTTATAATTATTGATGCTGCCAACTTTGGTGGAGAGGAGGGGGAGATTAGATTTATTGGAGAAGACCAGATTTCTTGTCTTACCTTAAGTACGCACAGCATCCCGCTTAGCCTTATCCTGTCGATGATAAGACTTGACATACCCCAGATAGAGGCCTACTTTATAGGCATACAGATTTCCAGGTGGGGTTTCGGAGAGGGACTGAGCCCGGCGGTCCTTGATTCTTTAGGCTATATGGTCGATATATTTAAGGAGTGTGGCTATGCATGAGGTAAAGTTCATAAAGACCCTAGTAAATGATCTCGTAAACAAGGCAGCTCATCTCGGTGCAAAGAAGATTACAACCGTCTATATCAAGATGGGTGAGTTTACTGAGATAAATCCTGAGATTGTGGAATTCTATATAAGCAAGGAATCAGGCCAGGAACTGCTTAACGGTTGTAAGGTAGTGGTAGAACCCCTGGATGGCCATGGCCTGATCCTGGATTCTTTTGATTACGAATAATAAAAGGTATTATTATGTGTTACGCCATACCTGGAAGGATAGAGGCCATAGAGGGCAATAGGGTCATTGTTGATTATTTTGGAGAAAAGAAAGAGGCCATAAATGAACTCGAGGGCCTTAAGATAGGAGACTACATATATGCCCAGGGTGGTTATGTCATAGAAAAGGTCCCTTCCGACTATGCTCTTTCTGTACTGGATTTGTGGAAGGAGAGTTTCTTTAATCTTCAGAAACTAGATATGAGTCTGTCTGCCTCTTCTATTTCCAAGGATGGCGTTGACAGGAGGCTGATAAGCATATTAGATAGGCTTATCTACGGTGGGACGGTCAATAGGCAGGACATTGCCTATATATTAGAGGTGTCTGACGAGAAAAGCCTGGATTACATCTACAAGACGGCCAATTTCCTTCGTCAGAAACACTTGAAGAACTCCTGCTGCGTGCACGGGATAATAGAGATAACAAACCACTGTAGCTGCGGGTGTGCTTATTGTGGAATATCTTCTATGAATCAGGGACTCAAGCGTTACAGGATGTCTGTTGAAGAGGCAGTTAAGATTGCAACAGACGCGATAGATAGATATGGATTTAAGGCCCTGGTCTTGCAGTCAGGAGAACCGGCTGATAAGGATGAATTTATTGAGTATTGTGAAGCGATTATCCAAGGTATAAGGGCCCATAAGCCCGTATTTTTGTGTATTAGTTTTGGTGAGATAGGCCTTCGTGGATTGGAGAGGCTTTATAAGGCCGGGGCGCGTGGAATGTTGATGCGTTTTGAGACATCAAATGAGGGCCTCTATTCCAGACTTCATCCGAACAAAACACTTGCAAGCCGTCTTGAGCATATCCGTTATGCTACTGAATTGGGTTATCTGGTCTTTACAGGGGCCTTAATAGGCCTTCCGGGTCAGACTCTAGATGATATCGTAGAAGACATATTTCTCGTAAGGGAACTAAATGCCGAGATGTACTCCTTTGGGCCGTTTATTCCCCATAGGGCCTCGACCTTATCAGATGCTAATCTGCCTGATAGTGATATGGTTTTAAAGGTCTTGGCAGCATTGAGGTTTGTCGATTACGAAAACGCCAGGATACTGGTTACTACCGCATTTGAGACCTTAGATCCAGAGGCCAGGAAAAAGGGATTGCTGGCAGGGGCAAATTCCGTTATGCTGAATATAACGCCTCTAGAATATAGACGACTTTACGATATATATCCGGATAGGGCCTGGAGAGAGGCCGGGATAGAGGAGCAGATAGATAAGACCATTGCCCTGCTCCAGTCACTTGGCCGTGCACCTACGGATCTTGGAGTGCGTTGATATGGACGGGTTGAAAAAGACACTAGGTTTTTGGGATGTACTGGCAGTTGCTGTAGGGGCAATGATAAGCTCTGGGTTGTTTGTCCTTCCAGGGTTAGCTTATGCACAGACAGGTCCCTCTGTGGTTCTATCCTATATATTTGCTGGACTTGCCTGTATTCCTACTCTCTTCAGTATGGCTGAATTGGCTACGGCTATGCCTAAAGCGGGAGGTGACTACTTTTATATAATGCGAGGATTTGGCCCTTTGTTGGGTACTCTTTCTGGTTTTAGTAGTTGGTTCTCTTTGAGCTTAAAGAGTGCCTTTGCTCTGATTGGGATGGCCGCCTACATAGCCAGGATTGTGCCATTAGATCTGAATGTGATAGCGATATGCCTTTGTCTTTTTTTTGTTATTCTAAATCTATTGGGTGTTAAAGAAGCTACTAGGCTTCAATTATTCCTGGTATTGGGGCTAGCAATTATTCTCCTTTTATATTTTGGTATTGGAATAAGCTCGATTAATTTATCGTTTTTTCATCCGTTTGTTTTAAATGGTATTGTCGGAATATTTAAAACAACAGCTTTTGTCTTTATTTCCTACGCAGGACTGACACATATGGTTTCTCTTTCTGAAGAGATCCGCGATCCTGGCAAAAATATTCCCCGAGCTTTATTTACATCTTTGGTATTTGTTGTAATTCTCTATTCTTTGGTCATAATAACAACAGTTGGGATTTTGCCTGGCACTATCCTGAAAAGTAGCCTCACACCTATCTCGGATACTGCCCGAATTATTGGCGGAAGGTTTATGGAAATATTGATTACCACAGCGGCCTTTTTGGCCTTCATTTCAACGGCCAATGCTGGTATTATGGCGGCTTCTCGTTATCCCCTGGGAATGAGCCGGGATGGAATATTGCCAGAATTTTTGACAAAAACTAATAAGTTTAAGGTCCCTTATGTGTCGGTATTGACTACAGGTTTATTTATAGCATTTTCTCTTTTCTTTTTGCCATTGGAATTATTAATAAAGGTGGCCTCTTGTATGTTAATTATATTGTATCTATTTGCAAATCTTGGGGTTGTTTTTTTCAGAGAGAGTCGAATCAAGAGCTATAAACCCAGCTTCTATTCACCATTCTATCCGTATATGCAGGTTACAGGTGTGTTAATAGGGATTTTCCTTTTGATAGAGATGGGGTCTTTAATCGTATTTTTGACTCTGTTATTTATGTCGTTTAGTTGGTTATGGTATAAGTTATTTTCTCGTCGAAGAGGGATGGGGAATACCGCCTTGTTATATATGCTTGAGAGGATAATTAGTAAAGATAAGGAATTAGCGTCCGAAAAGTTGCATGAAGAGTTGGCACACATTGTTATCGAGAGAGAAGGCTTAATAGATGCAACTACGCTTGAGATAATAAAGCAAGCAGATGTGTTAGATATCGAAGAGGCTATAACAATAGATGATTTGTTTGATAGAGTTGCTGTTTTATTAGCAGAACGTCTGAAGTTTAAACCAGAACTTTTCCTGAATGCGTTTAAAAAAAGAAGAGAG
The DNA here is from genome assembly GCA_027034965.1 of Candidatus Omnitrophota bacterium. Taxonomy (GTDB): domain Bacteria; phylum Omnitrophota; class Gorgyraeia; order S143-82; family S143-82; genus S143-82. Next base: position 2,499 of record JALVWL010000122.1, on the reverse strand, counting down.
GTTTTAGTTAATATTGTTGAAAGAGGAGTGGCTATCCCTCACATATTTTTAAGAGAGATAGAACGCACTCATATGGTTTTGGTTCGGGCCAGGAACGGGATTATTTATCCTGATGGAAAGAAGGTCTGGGTAGCCTTTATATTAGTTGGTCCAGCAACTGAAAGAGAGGCGCACTTAAAGGTGCTTGCAGTTATTGCTGAGATAGTTCAGGATTGTGATTTTGTGAATAGATGCCTTGTTGCTGAAAATGAGGAAGAGTTGATTTTCAATGTATTATTGGCTGAAAAAGATGGTGAGAATAGTTGCCAGTATTAATTGTTTGATGAGGTGTTATTTTACATAGTAAAATAAACCTGAGCAAAAAGGATTATTTTATGGACTTTGATTACTTTTACGCCTTTTCGAGAAACCTTGGCGTAGTCTCCAGGGAAGAGCAGGAGAGACTAAAGGCTGCCAAAGTTGGTGTAGCGGGTCTGGGGGCCGCAGGGGGCGCCTCACTTCATACCCTGGTCAGGATAGGGATTGGGTCCTTCCATATAGCAGACATAGATGATTATGAGATGATAAACTTTAACCGCCAGATAGGTGCTCGCATCTCTACTGTAGGAAAGAAAAAGACACATGTAATGAAGGAGATGGTCCTTGATATCAATCCAGAGGCAGAAGTAGAGGTCTTCGATTCAGGGATAAATGAAGATACTATAGATAAGTTTCTGGATGGAGTTGAAGTAGTGGTAGATGGGCTGGACTTTTTTGCATTTGAAGCGCGCCGGCTTCTCTACAGAAAGGCCAGGGATAAGGGCATGCCTATTGTCGCTTCAGCTCCATTGGGGTTTACGACGTCTTGTCTGGTTTTTCTCCCTGATGGGATGAAATGGGAGGATTACTTTGCATTTGATTTAGCGGATACAATGGAAGAGAGGGCCTTGCTCTTTGCCATAGGCTGTGTTCCGCCTTTGTTCCCTATCAGATACCTGGATCTATCATCGATAAGGTTTGCTGAATCTCGTGGGCCTTCGATTGCCACGGCTATTCAATTCTGTGGAGGGCTGAATGCCTCAGAGGCGCTAAAGCTAATACTCAAAAGAGGCAAAATCTATCCCGTACCATATTATCACGTATTTGACACCTATTTCTGGGAGTATAGAAGGGGGAGGTTAAGGAAGGGCAACAGGGATTTACTTCAGAGGCTGCGTTTCTATTATGCAAAAAAGAGGCTAAAGCTGAAGGGAAAGAGATGAGATTACCGATGCCAGATCCAGATGATCGCAGGAAGGCCGATAGGGTTGGAGCAGATTTGAGAGTAGAGGTATATGACAAGGATGGTAGAAAGATAGAAGGACGGGTAAGGGATATTAGTATGACGGGATTGGGAGTAGAGGCGGAGGAGGGGATTTCTATTGGTGATAAAGAGATAAAGATTAAGTTATTTCTTCCAGGTGGAGATGAAATTGATTTTGAGGCGAGTGTAGTCTGGCAAAAGAGAGGCGAAGGGGTTGAGTTATTTGGGATAACGGGATTGAAAATAGGAGAAGAGGATCGGAGGAAATTTGTAGAGTTTTTGATGGATAGATTGTGGTCTATGTTCTTTACATTATACATGTCTGAGGAATAGGTATGCTCTATAGGGATATAGAATTTAGACTAGCGGCCAATCGTTTGGATCTCGAAAAATCCTATAAACTTGTTTGTGATATATATAAACGTAAGAGGTACTTGGATAATAATTGGCCATGGGATATATGGGTTATGCCATATTGTATGCATCCTGAGACAGTTGTAGCGCTTGCAATACTTGATGGAGACGTTATCGGAACATCATCATTGTTTTTCCCTCGAGGTATAGGTTTACCTGTTCAAAAGACATTTAAGGAGACTAGAGATTTTGAACATCCTATGGAAATAGGGAAATTAGCTATAGATGAAGATAAGGTAAAAAATTTGTTTTCATCGATTTCTTCTATAGGGGTGGTCTTGGGTATATGGGCAGTGCTTTATAAAGTAGCTCTAAGAAAATCTATCGAAATGGATGTCGACTTTGATCTTCTCATAGAAGTCTTGCCTTTTCATACGGCTTTTTATGAACGCATAGGATTTAGAATTATTTCTTCCCCTCAGACCTATGCGATGATGGATAAGACTGTATATTGTATGTACCAATCCTTTTATAATTTTAAAGAGTTTATCTCTCAACACCCATTGTTAAGGCGTTTATTCCCTTCACAGGATAAAGAAACTCCTGGTACTATGTATAAACTTTCCTGGGATGATGTGGAGTATTTCCTAAAAGAAAAGACAGATATGTGGTATCGCATGGATGAGCATTGTAGGGATTTCTTATTGGATGTATATAAGTAACTGCAAATAACCCATTCAACCCAAATTATGCAATAGGGGATTAAAATATAATGGAACTTGTTGTAGGACAAATTAAAAAGGTAAAAACTCAAAACTAAAAACCACAACTCAAATTTTGAGGATGGAGAAGGGAGAATGAAG
>JALVWL010000121.1 GCA_027034965.1 Candidatus Omnitrophota bacterium | reverse complement strand
ATAGATTCCCTGGAAATGAGTTTGTCAGATGTGGATCTGGGTTTCATAGTAATAGGCGCTGTTCCAGATCTTATTTCAGCCCTTTATGAGAAGGGCTATAATGAATTGGCACGAAAGATGTGGAAAGGCCTAGTAAATGCGGCGATGAAATACGATAAATTTATGCCTAGGCATATGCTTTTGAATCTAAAGTTAAGTTTGGCCGTCATATTGAGGAAAGAGAAGGAGTATAAGATACTATATTCTATGCTTAAACTCTTGGATGGGATTAATTATATCGCGAGGAAAAAACTTCTTTCAGATGTAGAAATCTTGGCCCAAGTCATATTTCTTATTGATAGCTTCTTTGATATGCTTTCAGAAGATCAAAAAGAGTTGGAACCAATTGTTAGAATTATATTCTATATTGAACGAGCGCCTATGAGATTGTTTATAAAAAGATTGGTTATTTCAGAGGATATAAGTTCTTTTGGGTATTTTGATCTATTTTGGGCAAGAAGACTTGTTGGGGAGAATATTCCAGAGGAGATTAGAGAAGAGATAGTCGATTATTTGACGATATACTTGAACAATAATTTATGGTATGTTGTGCGGAATGCCATAGAACTTTTATCTTATATATTGAAACCCTCTGAGATAGGGATATTAAGGCCATTGATATATCATGAGAATGAAAGGGTGAGGAAGAGATTATTATTTATCCTTTCCAGACTCAAGACAAAGGAGGCAGATAATATGCTTCTGGATATGCTCAAGGCCTCTTCCGATTTTGAAATAAAAGAGAAAATATACAGGATACTCAAAAAGAGTTCATCTCAGGAGATATTATCTCAATTGGAATTGTATACGTAGATTAAAGTTAAGGATGAAGAATTGAGTATGGAGAATGAAGGAGAGTTATTTGAATTTTAGGAATGAAAATATGTTGGAAGATAAAAGTCCTTCATGCTTCATTCTTCCTTCTTCATGCTTGATTTTTGAGTTTTATTGGGGGGTGACTTACATAACGATGAAAGAAAAAGAAATCTAATGTATAATATGGATTTAAGACATTATGGACTGGCTTGAAATATTAAACACAAAGAAACTCGCTTTATTGGGCCAGATAGTTCGTCGTAAGGGATATGTTACAGAAGAACAGATCAGGGAAGCCCTTGAATATCAGAAGACCTTGGAGAACAGATTGCCCCTGGGGGAAATTCTGGTTTTGAAGGGATATATTACAGAAGAGAATCTACTTGGTGCTATATCAGAGCAATCGGGCATACCGTGCCTTTCTCCTTTTGATTACGATGTCGGTGATAATATATCGCTGATTATTCAAAAAGAAATAGTTGAAAGATATAAGGTTTTCCCTCTGGATAAAAAGAATAATATTTTATGGTTGGTTATAGCGGATCCCTATAATAGAGAGATGTTTGCGGTTATAAAAGACCTTACTCTGTGCAAGATAATCCCTTTTCTTGCACTGAAGACAGAAATAGAGAAGGCTATAGAAGAGTTCTATTAGGAGGTGTAAGATGCCCAGGTTTTTGTATTTTGCCAAAGATGCCTCAGGCAATCCAGTAAAAGGTGTGGTTGAGGCTAAAGACAGAAATATCGCACTAGACATACTCCATAGGCGGGGACTAGCAATCCTATCATTGAAGCAGGATACAGTCAGAACCGGGTCAAAGTTTAATCAGATATTCAATAAAGTATCTTTAATGGATCTGGTTTTATTTACCAGGCAACTTGCCACAATGATAGAATCTGGGATCCCGCTTCCTCAGGCCTTTGAGATATTGTATGAGCAGACGACAAAGGTATATTTTAAAAAGGTAATATACGCTATTAAAGAAGATATAGAATCAGGAGAGAGCCTTTCCAATGCAATGTCTAAGTTTCCTGATGTCTTTTCTCCGCTTTATATCTATATGGTTAAAGCAGGTGAGGCCAGTGGTGCATTGAGTGAGATATTGAATAGATTAGCAGCCTATCTGGAAGATGCCAATAAACTTATTTCAAAAGTAAAAGGGGCTATGATATATCCGGTTACTGTTTTGACCATAGCAATCCTCATAACAATAGGATTATTAGTATTTGTTGTACCGAGATTTAAAGAGATGTTTGAATCTTTAGGGGGAACACTTCCTTTACCTACGAGAATACTTATAGCCATAAGTGAAGGATTAAAGCAATATATTGTCTTTGTCTTTATAGTTGTAGTTATACTTATCCTGGCGTTCTTAAGACTTATCTCTACTGAAAAGGGTAAATATGCCTTTGATGCATTTATGCTCCGTACACCTGTGTTTGGGGATTTATTAAAGAAGGTTTCTATTGCAAAATTCGCAAAAACTCTAGCTACATTGTTGAGAAGTGGGGTACCTATCCTGGATGGATTGGAAATAGTTGCCAAGGTTAGCGGTAATAAAGTGGTTGAGCAGCGGCTGTTGGCGACCAAAGACAATATAAAAGGCGGTGAAAATATATCTACTCCCTTGGAGAAGGCCAAGATATTTCCACCTATGGTATACCGTATGGTTGCGGTAGGAGAGCAGACAGGAGAGTTGGAAAAGATGTTGAATAAGATAGCAGAATTCTATGAAGACCAGGTTAATTCAGCG
>JALVWL010000120.1 GCA_027034965.1 Candidatus Omnitrophota bacterium | reverse complement strand
CGCGCAGCCACCTCTGCAATCCTCTGGGCACCTTTAGTAATAACGACAAACTGGATTACCACCAAAATGCAGAAGACCACAATGCCCACTACATAATTGCCCCCTACCACAAAGTTCCCAAAGGCCTTTATGACCTTGCCGTCGAAGGCGTTTCCCTGCAACAGGATCAATCTAGTAGAGGCAACGTTCAGGGAAAGACGAAACAGAGTAGCAACCAACAACAGGGAAGGAAAGGAAGAAAAATCAAGGGCCTCTTTGGTATATATGGAAACCAGCAGGATAATCACTGAGAGGGAAATATTCAGGGTAAGGAATAAATCCAACAGGAAAAATGGCAGTGGCACGACCATTACGATAATCATACCTATAATGGCCAGAGCAAAGATTATATCGCTGTTTTTAAAAAAACCATTCAACCTCTCAGGCATATCACACTACCCTGTTTTTCAGTCTATACACATAGGCCAGCACCTCTGCCACTGCCTTATAAAGGCTCTCTGGTATGGCCTCACCCACCTCTACCGTCTTATAGATTGCCCGTGCAAGCACTGGATTTTCCACTATGGGTACATTGTGTTCCAACGCAATCTCCTTTATCCTCTCAGCTAAAAGACGCATTCCCTTGGCAACCACCACAGGGGCCGCATTCTTTTCTGGTTCATACCTCACTGCCACGGCTATGTGCGTAGGGTTGGTAATCACGACATCCGCGGTCTCTACCTCCTTCATCATCCTCTGCTTGGCAAGCTCTCTTTGAACCCTCCTTATCCTTGCCTTTATATGAGGGTCTCCCTCCATCTGTTTGAGCTCTTCCTTTATCTCCTCCTTTGTCATCCGCAGAGACTTTTCGTGCTCCCAGCGGTTATAGGCGTAATCCATCACTGCAAGAACAAACAAAAACAAGAGGATCTTAAGAGCTACCCTATAGAGCAAATTCGCCCAAAAAACCGCACTCTGTCCCAGTGGTGTATCCACCAAAAGGACAAAGTCCTTTAACTGCCCCTTTAATGTAGAATATATAATCCAAGAAACTACTAATACCTTAAACAGGTTTATCAGCGTCTGAATAAACAGCCTCGTAGAAAACAACCTCTTTGCGCCCTCAATGGGATTAAGTCGCTCCCACTTCGGGATCAAAGGATACCCCGTAAACAATACCCCCACCTGCAGGATATTCACTGCCAGACCCAATATAAGCATCATCAAAAAGATCGGGCCCAGCATTTTTATTATATACAAAAACAATTTCATTGTATAGGGATAAACCATCCCTACGTCTATCTTTATAGAAAAATCCTGCCAGGCCAACCAGAATAGCAGCTTTAACTGGCGAAGCAATACAGGGAAATAAAATCGTAGAAAAAAAACAGCCCCCAAGAGGATCAAAACCCCGTTCAGGTCTGCACTCCTGGCTACCTGTCCCCTTTCCCTGGCCTGTTGCCTACGACGCGGGGTAGCGGCCTCTGTCCTATCCTCATTATTTTCTGGCATATCCTATCCCTGCATAAATCCCATAACCAGATCCATATAATGCACCAGGAGAACATAGGAAAGCCTGCCCACCAATGGCATCATCGCCATAAGCACCAGAAATCCGACCAGAATCTGCAAGGGGATCCCAACGATAAAGATATTCATCTGGGGTATCAGTCGAGTTATTAAGCCCAAAGACACCATAACAAACAAGAGTGTAAATATTATCGGAGAACCTATCTGAGCACTGACCACAAATAGGGCTGAAAATATCCGATTAACGTCCATAACCTTTAGGGCATCGACAGAGAACTGCAGAAAAAGCGGGATATGCTCAAAACTCGCTATAATGGCCTTTATCAGAACCAGGTGCATATTGGTGACAAAAAATACCATCATTGCCACCCAGAATAATAGAGAGCTTACTATCGACTGCCGGTTCATAGTGGAAGGGTCAAATACGTTTGCAATCGCTAATCCCATCTGATAACCAGCGACCTGTCCAGCAAGAGAGAAGCCTGAAAAGACAAGGGTTATCATAAACCCAATTGTTAGACCCAAAATAAACTCCATTGCCGAATAAAAGGCCAACACAAACAGGCTATTCACCAGAAGGGAGGGAACCTTGAGGAAAGGGAAGATAATAAAGGCCAACAAAAGGGCAAGCATAATACGTATCTGAAAGGGGATTGCCCTATCCCCGAGGAAAGGAGCAGCGAAAAAGAAACCAAGTATGCGCAAGAATACCAGAAAAAAATAGACAAAAACCGCAAAAGGATAATTCAGCAGATCAAACATTGACAACATCCGGGATCATAGTAAATAAACCTATACTGAAATTTACCAAGACCCTTAAAAACCAAGGAAGCAATATCGCAAAGATAACCATCGCAACCAATATCTTTGGCACAAAGGTAATCGTCATCTCGTGAATCTGCGTAACTGCCTGAAATATGCTAATAAAAAGCCCTATTATCAGACTCCCTATTAGAATGGGTCCGGCAATCAAAAAACCAACCCACAGGCCCTGCCTCAACAACTCCACTGCCAGATCCAGAGACATAGAAAAAACCTCCTTTACAATACCTAGAACTAATCCCTTGCAAGGGACTGGGTATCTATTATCTCCGTAATCCTGACCCCAAAATTCTCTTCTATAACAACTACTTCTCCCCTTGCAACGAGCTTATTGTTTACAAGGATATCGACTGGATCGCCTGCCAGTTTATCCAGCTCTATCACTGCACCTGGACCAAGATTCAGGACCTCTTTCAATGGCATAACTGTCCTGCCAAGTTCTATAACCACATCCAGGGCCACATCCATAAGCAGGTCTATATTCTTTATAGGTGTAACTACATCGCCCTTTACCTCTTCCAGATTTGCTGTCTTGACATCTGGTTTCTGCGCTTCCTCTGCCATAATATTCTCCTTTCTTAAGAAATAACTCTCTCCAGCACCTTAACAGCTAACTTATCATCGAAAAGCCCCAATTTCCCCTTAAATAATGGCTTATTATTTAGCCAAACCATAACCTTATCCTGTATTGGAAGTCTTGTATCGATAATATCGCCCTCCTTTAAGCTCAGCACCTGCTGCAAGCCAAGGACAAATCCAGGGAAACCTGCTATTAATGGCATCTCTATATCCATAACCCCTTTTTCACCTATTCTGCCTTCTCCACTAACCCCCATCTTCATCATATGCTCTGCACTGAGTTTTGGCAAAAGCTCCTCCAGGGAAATAAAGGAGACCACTGTGTCTATCTTGCCCTCTACGTCATTAAACTGGGCTGTATATTCACATAACAATACGGATTCATTCGGGGAAAAGCTCTGAATAAACTGGGCATTCGTCTCCACCTCTTCAACTTTTGGATTCAACTTTATCAAGGCATGCCAGGTCTCGCGCACTGCCTGAAGCAGTACATTAAATAACCTGCGTATTAACATCTGCTCGAGCTCTGTAAACTCCCTAACCTTATTGGGTTTTCTCCCCTGACCGCCTAATAATCTATCAACCAGTGCAAAAATAAAATCAGGGGAGATAAATACCACCATATTGCCAGTCAATGGAGCTATGTCCAGAACCCCTATACAGGAGAACTCAGACCATACGGCAGAGACTTCATTGAATACTGCCTGGGAAACATTGACAAGTCTTACCTGAACCACACTGCGCAACATAGCAGACCACTCCACGGTAGCGATTCTGGCAAAATTCTCGTGCAGTATCTGGAGATTTCTTAACTGGTCCTTTGAAATCTTTTCTGGCTTATTAAAATCATATGTTTTTACTTCCTTGGTAACCAATTCCTCTTCTCACTGAATAACAAAATCCGAAAAGAAAACCCTTGTAACCTTTCCCTTTGCCAAAACCTCATTGACCTTATCTATTATCTCCTGTTTTAATCTGTCCTTTCCTGACAGAGTCGTTACCTCATCCAGTGTCTTACTGGAGAATATAGTTATCAGTATATCTTTTATCTGGGGCAGTTTCTCTGTTATCTCGTTCTGAACATCTTCTGACTCAACCTCAAATACAGGTGTAACCTTTAAATATCTCTCGGCATTCGTCTCCGCCAGATTGACAATAAAGGAGTCCTCAAACTGATAAAAGACCTTTGGTTTCTCCTCTTTTTTCTTCTTGACTTCCTCTTGGGCCTCCGTATCTTGGGCCTTATTACCGGAGGCCACAAAGAAGAAAAAGCCACCGCCTGCAACCGCCAACAATACCACTGCCACTAATATCAAGATGATAGGATTCAGTCCCTTTTTCGCCTCAGAGGCGTCCTTTACTTCTGGATCAGCCATAATCTGCCCCCTTATAAGATATCCTTTAACCGCAATACGATCTCCACTCGCACGGCCTTATTTAAATCAGATGATGTCTTTGCCTCAGGATATAGGTGTACAAAAGGCACCCCATTTTTGTGCAGATAATCCATTACTGTCCGCGCCCTCTCAAAGGCCTTTTTCCAACTGGTATGCCTGTCAAAACCACCTGCAACCCCTAGAATAGTTATACCATAGGGCGTATCAAAATACAATGCCAACATTTTCTCCAAGAACGACTTTGCCTTGTCGCTTATATCCTGGCCATCCTTAAAAAATAATGTCTCGGGGAAGGATATATGGAGGCGTCCCAGAGGATCATACTTTACCCGTACAGGCTGGGTTGGCTTTTGAGGAGTCTGTACTATCTCCATTCCCTGGAGGTCCTCCATCTTTAGTTTCTTTATCACCTGCATAATCTTGAGCTCCACGACATCGGGTTTTACAACAATTGAACCACCTCCATCCAGGAGACCAGCTCCTCCCTCTCCAAAGCTACCAAAGGCCGACTTAATAGACGTAATTACCTCATTCATCTTCTTATCCTGCTGCTGCGTTCCCATACTGGTAAGTAGGATAAAAAAGGTCATTAGGAGCGTCATAAGCAGGCCATAGAGCATCATATATCCCGGTGCGCTCGGCTCATCTCCCATAACAATATCCTCCTAATTAACCCGGATTATGCATTAGATAAAACTCAAATCTAAAATCTCAAAAGTCAAATCTACAGCTTAAAACTTAAAACCTAAGGATGAAGAATGGAGCATGGAGAATGAAGGAAATTTTTTATTAAGAGAAATATTCCAGCAAATAAGAATCCTCCATGCTTCATTCTCCCTTCTACATTCTTAGTTTTAATATATCAAATATGTGAATAATCTGGTGTCCTGCCCACTATTATCAGCTCAACACGTCGGTTCTTTTTTCTATTTTCAGGCGTATCGTTCGGTGCAACTGGCTTTAGATCAGCTAACCCCGCCACTGATATACGAGATTCTGGCAGCCCATTGGCTATCAAAAAATCCGCCACTGTCATTGCCCTAGCCAGAGAGAGATCAAAATTATCCCGGTACCTGCCACCAAAGCGCAGCGGGACATTATCAGTATGTCCCTCTACTACCACAGGATTCTCGACATACATAAGCACCGGAAGGATCTTCTTCAAAAGGGCCTTTGCCTCTTCGGATAATTCTTCTCCGCCCTTCTTAAATAGAAGCTCATTATTGATCCTGATAGAATAACCCCTCTCTATTTTGCTGAAATTTATCGCCTTATATATGCCTTCGCTCTTTACATATCCCTTGAGTACCATCAATTTGGTCAAAACCTTTTGCTGCTCTCTAAAAGTCAATGCCCTGTTATTGCGTACCAGTATCTTGGTTATCTGTCGTAGCTTTTCTAAACCTGATCCCTCTCCAGAAAGGCCCATCCCACCAAAACGGAGAGATAAGGATCCGATAAATCCTCCGACCTTGAGCTCATCGAAGGAAGTAAAGGAGACCAACATAACAAAGAAGGTCAACAATAAGGACATGGCATCCCCAAAAGTAAGCATCCAGAAAGGACAGGTAGGCATATCGTCTTCCGGATCAGGGGGAGGATCCTTTTTCTTCTTTTTATCCAATGGCATAGCTATTCCTTCCCGCTTGTGATAAGATAATCAACGTATCTACTCAGAAGAGACCTCTGCCCTTTCGGCTGGCGGCAGATATGTCTTTAATTTCTCCTCAACCACCCTGGGGTTGTCTCCAGATTGAATGGAAAGGATGCCATTCATTATAATGTCCATCTGGAGCTTCTCCTGTTGGGCCCTGTATTTTAACTTTGCCGCCAGGGGCAGAAAGATAAGATTTGCCAGGACCGCCCCATAAAACGTCGTAATCAATGCCACTGCCATACTCCCTCCAATGCTAGATGGATCCTGGAGGTTCTGGAGCATCTGTACTAGTCCGATCAATGTCCCTATCATACCAAATGCAGGGGCATAGTTGGCCATATTGGAAAATATCCCCGCCCCCAACTGATGTCTCTCTTCCATCTTCTCTATCTCGGTAGTCAAGACCGCCTCAATGACCTCTGGAGGATTACCATCGATGGCGAGCTGTAATCCCTTCTTGAAAAAAGGATCCTCAATAGATTGAGAGGCCTCCTCCAAGGCAAGGATACCATCTCTCCTTGCCCTGGTCGCAAAGTCTATTAGCGTCTTTATAATCTCTGTATCTTTTGGCAGGGAAAAGAACATTGTCTTCATTAAGACCTTGGATATACCAAGGACCCTATCCAAAGGATAACTAATCACCGTAGCAGCAATCGTCCCTCCTATAACTATTAGCATAGAAGGGATATCAATGAAGGCAGGGATAGAACTGCCCATAGCCGCCAGGATAAGAATAAATCCTAGAGCCAGACCACCTGGTGTGCTTACATCCATATCTCCCCCCTAGCCTAACCAAATCAAGCTATGTATCAGTCTCTTATACGTTACCACCTTCTCCACCACTTCTTCAACATTTTCTTTCACTATTAATTTTTCACCATTAACAAAAGAAATCACTGTATCTGGTGTGTTTTCTATTGTCTTTATTAATTCTGCATTTACGATTATTTTATTATCATTCAATAATGTCAGCAAAATCATAATAATTTAGCCTAAATAAACCCGGTTTATGCATTAGAATTCTTTACTTTCCAGGGATTGCTAATCAAACATCTCTTTCCTTATCTAAATATAACTCAAAAGTCAAAACTCAAATCTCAAAACCACAGCTTAAAACTTAAATCTTTTTATTTTATCCTTTCTTTCTCTCCTCTTCATCGTCAACTGAGCCGCCAATTCTTGCACTCCGATTTTACCTCCCTTAACTCCGCATTCTCTATATCCCATATTAAAAACAGTTTTGAGCTTTGAGTTGTGGTTTTTAGTTTTGCGTTTTTAGTTTTTAGTTTTTAACATTTACCTCTTCAGATTAACCAACTCTTGTAGCAATTCATCTGAGGTAGAAATTATTCTGGAACTTGCTTGAAATCCCCTCTGAGTAATAATCATATCCGTAAATTCTCTTGCCAAGTCAACATTCGACATCTCCAGAACACCGTTGCTAATCGTACCTCTACCGCCAGTGCCAGGCTCACCAATCTGAGCGACACCAGAGGTCATAGATTGCTTATAGAGATTGTCCCCTTCTTTCAACAAACCACCCGGGTTACTAAAGGTTGCCAGGGCAATCTTGCCTATGAGATCCGTCAAACCATTAGAATAAATTCCCGTTATATCTCCTCCCGCACCTATAGCAAACTTCTCCAATATACCCATAGGATAACCATCCTGCTGACGCAGACTAATAGAAGAATCCCCTGAGAATTGGGTAAACATAGACATATTCGGCGTAATCTGAAGAGGACTGGATGCACCATTATCCAGATCAATGGAAAGATTTCCTGTAGAGGTGTTATAAGAACCATTGCTTAAGAACTCTATTGTCTGCATCCCTCCGGAGATATTTCTTCCCTCAAAGATATCATCCGCACAGTCTGCATTCCATGCCCAGGTATTCGCAGCTGTCCTTGTGAATATCATCGTCACCCTGTGCTCAACTCCCAGGGAATCATATACGGTCATAGAAAGTGTGGCGCTCTCTCCTGTAGCCGTCTGAACTGTAGAGAAATTATTTACGGCATTAAAGTAGTTTCTCTCAGTAGTGCCAGCTGAGTTCTTGGCGACAATCGATATATTTGAGAAGGCATTTCCTGAACCAATATCCGCCTCTACAAGCATCCTTCCCAGAGAATCAATAGAGACTCCATTTGCGGAAGAGGTAATGCCAAAGACATCCTCGACATACTCTGCCAGCTCGCCAAGCGTAGAGAAGTCCGTACCAACTACACCCGAAAGGGTTGAAAGGGCTATACCGCCCTTAAATGCAGATATATAGATAACATCTCCTGTAACCAACCCCAGACTATTGCCCTGAGAGGTCGTCAGGTCAAACAGGCTATCCGAACTGGTAGCCGCCCTCTCCATTGCCGCAGAGGAATCAGTACCGCCGCCAGCGGCCAGTGTAGAACTTATATCATCGAAGACATTATTAAACACAGTATTTCCAGAGACCGTTATAGAGAGGCTGGTAATGGCCGTACCACCATTATTGGTTATCTGTATCGCACCGCTACTGGTAACCGAGACTGTTACATTCGCACCTAGCTGACCACTCAACCAGGAGGCAAAATCACTTAGAGTTACTGTAGAACTGACTGTAAACGTGCTATCATGGGAACTTCCATCATTCCAGTGCAGGGCAATCGAATCTCCACTGGAAAGGTTTAAGGGATTCGCTGTAGAGCTATCGTCGAATAGAGAAATCAGATAGGTGGAGGCCTGCGCAACACCGGCTAGATAATAATCAGAACGCGAGATGCTTCCCCTGGTGCCTATCTCTGCGTCGGCATTTAGGTTCCCTACCAGATATACATTAGAGGTAGCCTGGGCCACCATCCTACTACCAATCGGTATAGTTATATCCCCTACTGGGGCGCTGGTATCAACCGCACCGTTTACTGCCTGCCATCCCTGCACCCTGTATCCATTAGAAGGATTTATTAATACACCATTGGCATTGATATCAAAGGAACCATCTCTGGAATAGGAAGTAGTCTGTCCATTATTCAGGACAAAGAAACCATTGCCTTGGATGGCCATATCAGTAGGCTTACCTGTCGCCTGCAAGTTCCCTTGGTCATGGATTGTGTCAATACCAGCAACCAGTACTCCCAAACCCACCTGTGCCGGATTTATACCACCTGTACCTGTTGCGGTTGGAGCTGTACCACCTCGCACAGTCTGATTAAGCATATCCTTAAATGTAACCCTACTGAACTTAAAACCAGTGGTATTGACATTGGCCAAGTTATTACCGATTACATCCATCCTTGTCTGGTGGGCCTTTATACCAGACACACCAGCAAACATTGAACGCATCATAAGGCATCCCCCCTCACATCATTATGTGAGCAAAGGGCCTCCTCGGTGAGGGCCAGCCCCTTACTCCAAAAACATAACCCCATCTATATTCGTAAAGACATTCTCCCGTAGTCTCTCTTTGTCTACACAGGTAATAATCTTGCGATTCTTTACATTAACGAGCAAACCTATCTGCTTATACAAGACAAGGGCCTCTTTTGCCCCTTTCTTTTCCAGCTTGTCAACTGCCGAAGAGATTTTTTCAAGCTCTGGTCCTTCTAGTTTTATTCCCCTCTGTTCAGACCTCTTCTCAGCGTGTTTTGAGAGACTCACTCCTTTTGACCTTTTGTCCGCCCTTATCATCTCCTGTTTTAATAAGTCAGAAAACCTATCAGACTGGCTAGTGGCAGACTTGCGATCTGTTTTACTAACAAGAGGAATTCCATCTATACCAGTTGGATTGTAAATGGGCTGCATTGGTCCCATATATCAGCGGACCTCCTTGATAGTATCCAGGGCAATCCTATCCCCTGTCTCAAGTTCCACAACAACCTTACCATCCTCCAGACCTGCACCAACTACCAGGCCAGAAACATCACCAGAATCTTCACTTACACCTGCAATCGTCCTGCCTATCAAAGACACTGCCTGAGACCACTGCATTGACTGGGCGCTTTGCTCAAATGTCTTCTGGAGGTTTTCCACTGCCTCCAGGCTGCTGAACTGGGCAAGCTGGGCTATGAAGTCTTTATTGTCCACGGGTGCCATTGGATCCTGGTAAGTCAATTCCGTAACCAGAAGGCGCATAAAAGCGTCTCTGTCCAGACCAGATTTCTTCAATGTATCAATTCCTGCGGCGCTCAATGTACTATTCTGTACGGATCCCGTCTGCATCGTTTAGCCCCCTATACAAGCCTATTTATAACCCCTTCCAATATGTCTGAAAAATCCTCATCCTCAACCGAATTTCCCCTCTTGTCCCAGGAAAAATCATACGACCTGCGGCGATTTCTGTCCTCAAACCACATCCCTTGATGGTCTGATCTAGGAGTATGGGCCAATTCCACCTTGACATCCATAAAATGCGTGTTTTCCACCAGATGTTCTCTCAAGCTATGACTATTGTCCTTCAATATCTCATAGGCCATTGGCTTATCTGCAAGGATATGAACCTTTAAATTATTCTCCCCCTCATAACTAAGGTCTATCTTCAAATGCCCCAATTCTGGAGGATTTAGTGATATTCTAACCCCTCCTGGTATCTTATTCATAACCACCGATTGCTTCACTACATGTTCTACTCTGTTGAGCACCTCCACTGCAATCGAATGTCTATCGAATACCCCATTAACAACCTTTGTATTTAAATTTGCCAGGCTCACTGGTATAGCATCTGCCCTAGCACCCCCTCCAATCCCAGAGAGCTGGGCACTATTGTGCCTGGCCAACTGCAAATGCAGACTTTCTATGGACCTTAAAATATCATTTCCCTTGCCCTCTCTCTCATAAAATGCGACACTACCCAAAGAAATATCTTCTCCCCTACTAGAGACACCTATGGAATTCTCTCGGCCCAACAACACATTCCCCAACGCCCTGGCTCGCCCATTTTTGCCAAGGGACAATCCATCACCAATCTGTGCCTGCCCTAATGACTTATCTATGGACAAAGAGCCAGCAGAGGCATCTCTGCTCAACTTCGACAACTGAACCAACTCGGACAGAGAAGTAGATAGCTGGTTATTATCACCTGACAATTCAGAGGTAATCGTAACCTGTTCATCGGGAGCAGAGGTGCTAGGTTCCCTCCATAGAGAAGAAACAGAATCCAAAGAAATAAGTCCCATATTACTATCCCTGAGGACCTCCCCACTTCCTACATTTACATCAGAAACT
>JALVWL010000119.1 GCA_027034965.1 Candidatus Omnitrophota bacterium | reverse complement strand
GACAAAGGCTTGATAGGAAAGTCCAGCTTTTTCGTCTTATAGTGCATCGGGATAATGAGTTTATTCTCTAACTTATTTATAAATTCCGTTGCCTCAGAAGGGGAAAGGGTGTATGTGCCGCCGATAGGAATGAGCAGGACATCAACATTGGAGAGTTCTTTTATCAGATTATCGTCAATAAAGCCCTGGTCTCCCAGATGGGCAAGGCTAATATTCTCTGACTTTACCACAAATACTATATTCTCTCCCCTTTCCCTGCCAAGGTTTGGATCGTGAAAGGATTTAATGCCGGTTATTTCAATTCCGTCTATATTGTATTTTTCGGGCTGATTAATAACCCGTGGACTGCCTTTTACTTCAGAGACAGCGTTGTGGTCCTCATGGCTATGGCTTGTAAGGACCACATCTGCCTCCTCGTTTACAGGCCTATAACCAACTGCACCGCCAAATGCACCTGCCTTGTATGGGTCAAAGATAATCCTTAACCCACCTGTCTCAAGCTTAAAACACGCATGGGCAATGTAAGTAAGTTTCATATTGATAATCCTATATTCTGCGCCTTCTTCCTGCAAGGCCGATTAATCCAAGCAATAACAAAGATGCACTTGCCGGTTCAGGAACAACGGTATTAGATGGGCCATTGACTGGAACCCTTTGTCCAGAATTTCCCTGATTTACACTATAGGAACCGCTATTAGGATCCTTGGTGACAAGCACAACCGGAGACTGAGGTATCCCTTCTCCATATGGAAGGACAAATTCATAATACGAGGTTGTATATGACAATATCGGGTTGAAGTTCTCTGTATCATTAAGATCCAGGCCCACCATAAGTGCGAAATCATAACCCGGAAATAGTTCTTCAAATGTATAATGAGAAAGGATATCATACCATCCACCACCAGAAATTACATTTTCATAAGTTTCGGGAGTAGCTATATCTGGATACCAACCCTGTCGTGTTTTCATTAAAAGGCCCTCATTGTAAGAATAATAAGTCGTCTCCGCAACATCGACTGGCAAACCAATAGCAAAACCAACTATATCATAAGGTGTATGGTTATCTATGTTATAGACATTAAGACGAACATATTCCCCTGTTCTAGCAGGGTTAAGGGCACCCCTGATTGCCTCACAAGCCACTTTTCCATTACACTCATAACCATCATCATATATGTCATAATCTTCACCATTCCAAATCGCTTCGTAAGAGCTATCTTCCTCCATATAGACCCAATCCGTCAACACCCACATTGCCAATGCCTTTGAAGAAAGGCTCAATGCCAAACACAACCCCAATAATACCGCACCTACCCTTTTCATCACAACTCCTCCCTTTTGTTTGTTACAACCTCAATGCCAATAGTTCCTTTCCATAATCACTCATTGGCTCTTCAAAAAATCTTTCCTTTGGGCTAATTTCAACAATCCTGCCGCCCTTCATCAATATAATCCAATCACTCACCTTCTCTGCCACATCCAAGTCGTGCGTAATCATCAATATCAAGCCTTTATGCTTATCAAATATCTCCTTAACCAAATTTAAGATTTTAGCCTGCGTGTCTTTGTCCAGAGCAGAGGTAATCTCATCCAAAATCAATACCTTTGGCCTGAGCATCAATGCCCTTGCAATAGATGCCCTCTGCCTCTGGCCACCGCTTAACTGATGCGGCCTCTTTGGCAGGACATCTACAGACAATCCAACATCAGAGAGCGTCTTCTCTATCAAATCACTCTTTTGCTCTTTTGTTGCCTTTGGATAATGCAGACTTAAGGCCTCATAAAAAAATTCCCTTACCTTATATCTTGGGTCCATAGATGCAAGAGGATCCTGAAAAACGACCTGCACCGTCCTATAAAATCCCAGCCTATCCTGTTTCACCCAATCCTTTATCTCTCTATCAAAGAGCGCAAGCTTGCCCTGATAATCCACGAGGCCAGAGATCGCCATTGCAAGTGTTGACTTGCCGCTGCCTGATTCTCCAAGAATCGTGTAAATTTTATTATTTTCCAGAGAAAAAGATATGTTGTCAAGGGCGCGAACTGTTGTGCTTTTAAATATCCCCTTTGAGACATAATCTTTGATAAGGCCTCTTGCCTCAAGCACCTTCTCCACTTAAGACCACCTTTCTTGCCTGCAGGTAATCAACTGCAGATATATCGTGGCTGATAAATAGCAAACCAAACCCAAATCTCTCCTGCAAATCAATAATCAAGTCAAGGATAACCCTTCTCAACGACATATCCAGAGAAGAGGTTATCTCATCGGCTATTAATATATCTGGCCTTAGCAAAAGCGCCTGGGCAATCGCTGTTCTCTGGACCATGCCACCGCTTAACTCAAACGGATATTTACTGGCCACTTTCTTATCCAATCCAACATATGCAAGATAGTCTTCTACAAACCCTATTCTCTCTTCTTTTGAGAGTTCCGGAAACCCAAACCTCAAGACATCATCAAGTTGTTTTCCTATCTTCATAATAGGATTGAGATAAGAATGAGGCTGCTGAAATACAATCCCTATTCCCCTGCCACGGATAGCAGAAAAGTCAGAGACAGAGGCAAGGGCTTTGCCTTTAAAAATTATCTCGCCACTCCACTTAGCATTCTCAGGCAGCAGGCCCATAAT
>JALVWL010000118.1 GCA_027034965.1 Candidatus Omnitrophota bacterium | reverse complement strand
CTATTTTTCCTTCTTAATAAAAAAATTCCTTCATTCTCCATGCTCCATTCTTCATCCTTAAGATTTAAGCTGTAGTTTTGATTTTTGAGTTTTCTAATCTATCCCCTAGTGGGGTTTGCTCTTTTTACTTAAGAGAGGTGGCATTATGAAAGACTATGTCTGCCCAAGTTGTGGGATGCGTTATGACGCACCTGGAGTCTGTCCGATGGATAATACGGCACTTGTTAGGTCTTCTGAGAAAAAGGAGTCCCATTCGTGTTGTGCTACTGTCCAATCAGAGGACAAGCATGCCCATCACCATAGTGGCCATTTACACAATCCCACACATTCCCATCATAATCATAAAGACCATCATGACCATCACAAACATCACGAATTAATGATGGTGGACTTTAAAAAGAGGTTCTGGGGTTCGATTTTGTTGACAATTCCCATACTTGTCTTGTCTCCACTGGTCCAGGATATTTTCGGATTTACTATTGACTTTATGGGCAGGGATTATCTGCTTTTTGGGCTTTCCAGTGTAGTCTTTTTCTGGGGTGGCTGGCCGTTTTTGAAGGGCATCTTTTCAGAGTTATCTCAGAAGAGGCCAGGGATGATGACACTGATTGCCTTGGCTATCTCAGTTGCCTATTTTTATAGTGCGGCAGTTGTATTTGGGCTGGAGGGTCGGTTTTTCTTTTGGGAGCTGGCTACGCTTATAGATGTGATGCTATTGGGACACTGGATTGAGATGCGTTCGGTTCTGGGTGCATCCAGGGCACTGGAAAAACTGGCCGAGCTTATGCCTAACAGTGCCCATCTTGTGAAAGAGGATGGGAGTATTGAGGAGGTAATGGTATCGGTCCTTAAGAATGGGGATCGGGTATTGGTGAAGGCAGGTGAGAAGATACCAGCCGATGGTATTGTGGCCGAAGGCGAAAGCTATGTAAATGAGTCAATGCTTACTGGAGAATCTTTGCCTGTTGAAAAGTCAAAAGGAATGCGAGTGATAGGAGGTGCCATAAACGGAGACGGCGTTTTGGAGATAACAATTACCGGTGTTGGTAGGGATTCTTATCTGGCTAGGGTGATAGACCTGGTTAAAAAGGCCCAGGAGCAGAAGTCAAAGACAGAGCAGCTTGCGGATGTGGCTGCCAGGTGGCTGACGCTGATAGCTATAAGTGTCGGATTTGTTACCTTCGCCTATTGGTTCTTTTACGGGCCATCTCTTGCCTTTGCCATTGAGCGTCTTGCCACGGTTATGGTGATTACCTGTCCGCATGCCCTTGGCCTGGCCATTCCACTGGTCAATGCCGTTTCAACGGCAATCTCTGCCAGGAACGGGATCCTTATAAGGAATAGAACTGCCTTTGAGAATTCGAGGAAGATAACGGCGGTGGTGTTTGATAAGACCGGAACATTGACAAGGGGGCGTTTTGGGGTTGCCAGGATTAGACTGCTTAATGAAGAGTATACTGAAAAAGATATCCTCCAGGTAGCAGCCTCGCTGGAGAGGAATTCCGAACATCCGATCGCCAGGGCGATTGTGGAGAAGGCTAAAGAGGCCGGAATAGAGATGATGGAGGTTGAGGACTTTCAGGTAATAAAGGGCAAAGGGGTTTCGGGTAGGCTGAATGGATCCACTATTTCTTTGATAAGCAAGAAGGCCGCTGAGGAAATGGGGATAGCTTTGCCAGTAGATAGCGATATATCCGGGGCAGGGACATTGGTTTTGGTTGTTTATGATAAGCGACTTGCTTCAGTTATTCTCCTGGAGGATGAGATCAGGGAGGAATCCTTTGATGCCATAAATAGATTGAAGGAAATGGGGATTAAGTGTCTTATGTTGACAGGAGACAACAAACAGACGGCTGAATATGTCTCTCAAAAATTGGGTCTTGATGGGTATTTTGCAGAGGTCTTACCACATCAGAAACAGGAGAAGATAGAAGAGTTAAAGAAAAAGGGAGAGTTTGTGGCTATGGTTGGCGACGGGATAAACGATGCGCCTGCCCTGGCCTTGGCAGATATCGGCATAGCCATTGGTTCTGGCACGGATATAGCAGCAGAGACCGCTGATATTATCCTGGTCAATAGTGATCCTCGAGATATATGGGCATTGATATCCCTTGGTAGGGCAACCTATAGGAAGATGTTGCAGAATCTATTTTGGGCCACTGCCTATAATCTATTTGCAGTACCTTTGGCGGCAGGCGTGTTGATAAAGCAGGGGATATTGATATCCCCGGCAATTGGTGCGGCCTTGATGTCTTTGAGTACGATAATCGTTGCCATTAACGCCCGACTCTTAAGATTCCATCGCGATTGGTAGGCCAGTTTTTTCGCGAGACACCTCTTTTTATTGGTGGGTATAAAAGGTTTGTCAAGTCCTTGATTCAAATGTAAAATATTTGTCTTAAGCTGGTTTTGTTTCTAAGTTATTATCCCAAATTGTGCAATAGGGGATTAATATTAAGGATGAAGCATGAAGCATGGAGGGATTTTATTATCTAAAATATCCATCCTTCATTCTTCCTTCTTCATTCTTGATAAACCCAAAATATGCAATAGGAATTTGTGATATAATAGAACTCGTTGTAGGACAATAGGAAAAGCTAAAGATAAGAATTCACAATGTAGTTAAACTAAAAAC
>JALVWL010000117.1 GCA_027034965.1 Candidatus Omnitrophota bacterium | reverse complement strand
CCTTCGTACATTGATTGGTAGTATAGTTATGTCCCTATTCTTGCCGATATTTAATATTAGCAAGTTGTTTAGATGATAAAGTTCGTAGCAGACAAGGAGAAATTATGGCCAGAAAGGTAATGGTTATTGGCTCAGGCGGCAGAGAGCACGCTATTGTTTGGGCATTGAAGAACAAATCCATTGATATAGACCAAATATATGTTGTCCCGGGTAATGCGGGTATGGCTAACGATGCTATCTGCGTGGCCTTAGACCCGCTCAATTTTAGGGAATTAATCTCATTTGCCAAGGAAAAGCAAATCGATCTAACCATAGTTGGACCAGAGAGACCCCTTGCCGAGGGGATAGTGGATGCTTTCGAGGAGGCCGGTCTGGCTATATTTGGCCCGTCGAAGTCAGCCGCCAGGCTTGAGGCGAGTAAGGTATGGTCAAAGGAAATTATGAAGAAGTATAATATCCCGACTGCCGAGTCTAGTGTCTTTTTTGATTACAATGAGGCGCTTGCCTTCGTCCGTTCACTAAAGGACTTTCCTGTAGTGATAAAGGCCGATGGGCTTGCAGCTGGAAAGGGTGTCTTTATTGCGGGTTCTTTAGAGGAGGCAGAGGATGCTCTGGATAAGATTATGCGGGAAAAGGTATTCGGGGCCTCGGGTGAGCGGATAGTTATAGAGGAATATCTAGAGGGAGAGGAGGCCTCTGTCATAGCGGTTACTGATGGGCAGTACATATTACCGTTTCCTTCCTCTCAGGACCACAAGGCAATCTATGATGGAGACAAGGGCCCAAATACAGGTGGAATGGGGGCCTATTCCAGTGCACCAGTGATAGACTATGACCTAAGTAAAGAGATCGAGACAAATATTCTTAGGCCCCTGGTAGAAGGACTTAAGAATGAAGGGATAGTTTATAAGGGAGTAGTTTATGCTGGCCTTATGATAACCAAGGATGGGCCGAAGGTACTCGAATTCAATGTGAGGTTTGGCGATCCCGAAGCGCAGGTAATAATCCCTCGTTTTAAAGGAGACTTCTATGACCTTTTATATGCATCTGTTGAGGGCAAATTGAATTCTCAATCAGTCAACTGGGATAGTCAGCAATGTGTCTGTGTGGTACTTGCCTCCAAGGGCTATCCAGGGGCATATGAAAAGGGCAAACCCATTACTGGACTGGATTCTCTGGATGATGAGGTCCTTATATTCCATGCCGGAACGGCCCTGGATAATCAAGGCAGGTTAGTTACAAACGGCGGCCGAGTCCTTGGGATCTCCGCCCTAGGCAGGGATCTGCTGGAGGCCAAGACAAAGGCCTATAGGGCAGTCGAAAAGATAGACTTTGATGGTAAATATTTTAGAACCGATATCGCCGATAAGGGCCTTCGCAGGCTAGGCTTATTCTCGGGATGAACTCAGAGAAGATCCTGTCCTGGAAGCTGATACTATATCTTTTGGCGCTATTCTTATTACTAGCCACGGACAAGGCCTTATGTGAAGAGGTTGCTTTCCAATACTCTATTTCAAAAGATAAAATCAGCTTTCGCCTTCCCTTTTCTGTGCTCCATTCAGGCAACACGGTCAATGAGTTGACATTGCCATTTCACGAGGATAGGGCCGGGTTTTCTATTGATACTAATGGAAGACTAAAAAGAGGCCGCATAAGGATGAAAGTCGATTCAGAGGTTGTCCTGTCAGACCGAAAAACCAGCCTAATCCTGGACTATATTGTCCTGCAGCCCAGAGGTGCAGAGGCCTATTTTTCTCTGGCATTAGAACCGCTATATATCGATACCAGGATAAGGTTAAGGGCAGGCCTCTCTCCTCTAGATAAACTGTTGCTGGAGCCTCTGTCTTATCCAAATCTTTCATCAGACTTCTCAGGGATAGAGGTCCATATAGATAGGTTATCATTTTATCTGGATGACACTACACTAGGGATCAAAGACATAATTGGAACTGTCAGGGCAGCAGATAAGGAATTCCGTATAACTGCTGGCCACCTCTTTCTCTCCTCTAAAGGGGCAGGGTTTGTCTTTGAACTTGGGCCTGGGAGTGGATCATACAGGCAAAAATTAGAAGATAAATTTATTATACTTAATGAGAATACCCAGGACAGTTGGACATTACTGTCTGAAAGGCTTGTGTTTGATGCGAGCAGATCCTTTAGCCCGGGTAAGAGAAGGCCAGAGCATCTAGGCTTCTTTGTTTATCGCCCTTGCATCAGGGTGAAGATAGCTCATGAAACCCGAGAAGCCCCTTATATGTGGTTTTTGGGGCAGAAGAATTGGTATGGCTTGAACGAGTCCTTGGCCCTTGAGAGGAATTTTAGGGGCAGGTTAGAGAAAGATTATACATTCCATCTATCAAGTCCCAGAGACCTGCAGATAGTAGTCCATAGAGGTTCCTATCTTGAGTTTTGCAAAGATAGAGGGCCTTTGTTCGATACTGCCTTTATAAAGTCAATAGTAGTCTTCCCATCTCAATTTTCTTCTCCTTCGGGTCGCCTTAGTTTCGATGCCACAGGCCAGCTGGACGCCTCTTTGCGGGGTAATATAAAGGTTAGTTTCGGCCGTCCTGTAGGGCTTTCCCTTAGATTCAGGGACAGACACCTGCATCTGAGATTGGATAAGCTAAAATTATCCGTG
>JALVWL010000116.1 GCA_027034965.1 Candidatus Omnitrophota bacterium | reverse complement strand
AACACAGGTACATTAGACAAGGGTGTGCGAGAAATAAAGGATTATAGACGACATACAAATTACATTGCAGTCATAATGTTGGATGTGGGTAAACTAAATCCGGAGATTATAGAGAAATATTCAAGATACTACGAGGAAGACGGTGCTAGGGTTATTGTTCTCCAAGGACGTGGAGGGAGAAGAAAAAAGAGCAATAAAGCCATTCATATTGAAGTGAGATGAGGAAATTATGAAAGATATGGTGGAGCACATACTTCTGATGTACCCCGAGGATGAGGGACTTCAAGAAATACTGGAGAGCTTGGCGCAGGATAAGCCGTGGTTGTTTGAGAAAAAGATGAGGTGATAGAATGTCACCCAGAAAAGGAAAAGAAGATTGCAATACAAAAATTAGGCGACATATAGATATATTAAGAGATGTACCTGCTGAAATCAACCCGAAGGAAGGAGATATAGAATACGGGGCATATACTATCATAAAATTGATTTTTCTGAACTATTATATGGGTACATTCCTAACAATTGCCAACAAATATTCATATGGCAGAAAAATATTTATTGATGCCTTCGGAGGATCTGGATTAGTTAAAATAAAAAACACCGGGACATATGTTAAAGGCTCATCTCTTTGTGCAGCGCTGGCAAACTTTACAAGGCAGGGCAAACCAACTTTTGATGAGGTATATTCTTTTGAGATTAATCCTCAGAGATATACTCTTTTATCTCAGAGATTTGAGTTACTACAACCAAAAGTGCAACCAAAATTGTACGCAATACCAGGAGATGTTAATCAGGAAATTACAAAGATAAATATAAGTAGTAATGATTTTGTTTTACTATTCATAGACCCGGAGGGACTTGAACCGGATATGCTCAATTTTATTTTGTTTGCATTACAAAGTAATTATGTAGATATCATAATGAATATCTCCAGTGGCGTGAAAAGGGTTGCTGGGATATCCTGTATTAGCCCCGCACATCTTAAAACGCTGAAAAAGTTCATGCCTAACTATTCTCAGAATATGACCATAGATGACGTTATAGATGATTTATTTACTAATTATTTCAAAAAAGAAGAGGAGGTTACTGTTCCTGTCAATTCCCAAGGAAAAAAGGAGGTATATAAACTAACATTACGTGTCAGAAAAACAACAGGTGGGTCACCGTTTGTAAGAGGCATGAAAGATTTAGTGTCTTGTTTAGAAGGATTAGATGGAAATACAATAGAGCACATATTAGGAGCCCCAAAGACTATCGAGCAATGGGATAGTATGTAATTAGGAGTAAAATTAATGGGCAATTTAACATATACTAACACATGGAAGCGATAAGTATGGAAGACAAGCATCAAAAATATTCCCTTGCAGCAAAGAAGGCATGGGAAACTATTCGAAAGAAAAAAATAGAACAATCAAGGAAAGAGAATGCAGATATTAAGGGATTTCTTAATTTTAATATGAAATATGTTGTTCAAAAGGAATATGAAATAAAGTCACCACTTATTAAAAAATCAAAACTTGCGTCTAAAGACAAGGGGGGAATAGGAAAAGATTTATCGGAAGGATGGGCTATAAATTTCGCTGTTGGATGTACCCACGCATGTATATTCTGCTATGCTGATTCCCTTCATAAGAGAGTCTATGGAAAGAAATATAATTTATCGGGTATCCCATGGGGATTTTATCTCTTAATACCAAAAAACATTGACGAAGCAATAGAAAAAACCAACTGGTCAAAGTGGAAAGGCAAAGAAGTTTTAATGAGCTCAACCCATGATCCATATTTACCACAGCTCTATCCAATACCAAGAAAAATACTTGAAGCTGCACTTCCTGAGGGCGTTAGATTCTGCATCCAAACAAGATCACCCCTTGTCCTAAAAGATTTAGATTTGCTTGAGGAGTATAAGGATCAAATAAGGTTACAGGTTTCCATCTCTACATACTATCCTGAATTTGCGCACCTTATAGAGCCAAGAGTAGCCCCACCCAAGGCGAGATTTGAGATAATTAAACGTGCAAAAGAGCGTGGCATAGATACGGGGGTAATAGTTGCACCGATATTTCCACCTAATCCAGCACGTAAAGATATATCTAAAGACTTAGATTTAATAATGAAAACTCTTGCTAAAATTAAACCGGATCATATTTATGGAGAAATGCTCCACGCAAGAGGTGCTAATTTAGTGATGATAGAAACCTTGCTTAATACAAGGTTTAAAAAAGAAGAATTGTTAGAGATGGATGGGGAAATCGAATATCTATTCTATGAAAAATTGGCGAAGTATGGCCTCTCTGGGGGGTACTGGCCGGAGCACAGATATTTGAAAAAATCTATTTAACTACTCGTTCTAGGCACGTGGATCCGCAAGTTTTGCATTTGTATATGATCTTTTCTTTATAGGGTACGTTTTTCAAAATAACTTCTTCAACCTTCTCTTCTCCAAGATCACTTCTATTTTCCCATCTCATCCAGTCATCAGAAAATACGGCATATTTGGCGATAACTCCACATTTTGGGCACACTATTTCAACCTCGTAATCCTTTTCCCAGCTCATAACAATCTCTATTAATTGATGATATATTAATGCGTCGGTTGTAAACGATGATTCCCTCGTCCCGCTGTGCGCCCCCTCCCCTCTCT
>JALVWL010000115.1 GCA_027034965.1 Candidatus Omnitrophota bacterium | reverse complement strand
GACTTAGGCTAGCTATGCATTGCTCTTTATATGAATCTATCCCTGATGATCTCATATGCAAGAAGTTTCCCAATCTTGATAGGGGGGAAGAGTGCGAATGTATGGGATTTGTGAGGAGAGAGCATCTTGATTTTTATATCTTGTCTAAAGTGGCAGTTGATAGGTATGTGTATACTCGGAAATCTGAGATAACCTTTTCTCAAGAGGTCTTGCGCTTCATTGATAGACATCTTATACCTCAAGAGGTTAAACTCTATCCGAAGTTATATGGCCATCCAGTTTATATACTACGGCCGTATCCGGATAAGGGTATCTGTAGCTGGTTAGATTATAAACTAAGGCCCAGTTAAACAGGCTCAGCTATAACTGAGTAGATAGTAAATATATCTATAACTCTTAGGAAAACACAGCCTTTGAGTTGGGGGATTAGATTTATCCCAGACGAGGCCAGGGCAGGAGAAGTAGGGAGGGGATTTTCTGTGGTTGCTGATGAGGTAAAGAAACTGGCAAAGAACACCTCTGATTCTGCGACCTCGATCGATGAAATTGTAAAAGACCTAGTTTCGAAGGGACAGGATCTACTTGAATCGGTCCAGGATTTGTCTAAAACTACTCAGTTCATAGAGAGTAGTTTGAGTAATATTAGTGCTAATTTCTCTAGTCTGATGCCGAGTATTGAGACACTTGGGGCACTACTTCGCGGCCTGCGCTATTAATAAATGTCTGGGCATTTATTCTATTTCACTTTGACATTATCCTGGTTGCGTAGTATATTATCGGAAAGAGACAGAAAAAATCCTTTCTAGATGGGGGATAAAGTAAAGGGTCTTTTTGTATTTATTGGGGGACAAGGATGCATAAGGTTGTAGAATCTATCCGCGCAAAGGCGAGACAAAATCCCAGGACCATTATCCTTCCTGAGATGGAAGATGAAAGGATGCAGGCCGCTGCCCGTATGATTGAGGAGCAGGGTATTGCTAATCTTATAAAGCTTAGTCGTGATAATCTGGATAAATCTAAAGTGGACGCCTATACAGAAGAGTTTTATGAGATGCGCAAGGCAAAGGGATTGTCTATAGATGCGGCGCGCAGGTATATGGAGAATCCCTTGTTTTATGGGGCTATGGAGGTAAGGAAGGGCAATGCCGACGGTATGGTGGCAGGTGCAGTAAACACTACTGCTGATGTGGTCAGGTCGGTCCTCTATTGTATAGGTCTTGCCCCACGTGCTAGAGTTATCTGCGGGGCATTTTTTATGGTGGTTGAGGGCAGTTCCTATGGGGAGAATGGTGTACTTTTGTTTGCAGATTCAGCGGTCGTTCCTATGCCCAATGAGAAACAGCTTGCGCATATTGGCATCTATACCGCAAGGCTGGCGCAGGAGATATTGGATGTGGAGCCGCGGGTTGCGTTCTTGAGTTATTCTTCAAAGGGGAGTGCAGAAGGTCCTGAGATAGAGAGGATAAGAAAGGCTGTTGCCATTGCGCACGATATTGCACCTGAGATAATACTGGATGGAGAGCTTCAGGTAGATGCCGCTATAATCCCTGAGGTGGCCCAACACAAGGTAAAGGATAGTCCGGTTGCAGGCAGGGCAAATGTCCTCATATTTCCTGACCTGGAGGCTGGAAATATATCCTACAAACTGGTAGAGCGGCTTGCAGGGGCCAGGGCGATAGGACCTATATTACTGGGCTCTGCCAAGCCTTGTAGTGATCTGTCTCGTGGATGTTCGGCAGAGGATATAGTTGATTGTGTTGCTATTACGGTTATACGAGCCAACCATCAATCTAATGAAGAGAAGACAGACTAGGACAGACCTGGTTTTGACCATAAATTGTGGCAGTTCATCTATAAAGTATAAGTTATTCTCCTTCCCAGAAGAAAAGGTAATCTCAAAGGGTATAGTGGAGCATATAGGTGAGAAAGGGCATAATATCTCTGACCATCATGCTGGAATGGAGTATGTGCTCGATCGCCTTATCGAGGAGGGTGTTGATCTAAAGGATATTACTGCCGTGGGGCATAGGGTTGTCCACGGTGGTGAAGAGT
The DNA here is from genome assembly GCA_027034965.1 of Candidatus Omnitrophota bacterium. Lineage (GTDB taxonomy): Bacteria > Omnitrophota > Gorgyraeia > S143-82 > S143-82 > S143-82. The sequence continues at coordinate 602 of JALVWL010000115.1, read as the reverse complement.
TTATCGAACCTACGGTCATTACCTCAAAGGTCGTGAAGAAGATAAGATCTCTTTTTAGCCTGGCGCCATTGCACAATCCGGCTAATCTTGAGGGTATTATTGCCTGCCAGAATATATTGAAGGGTAAATTGCAGGTTGCGGTGTTCGATACAGCATTCCATTCGACTATTCCGGATTATGCATTTATGTATGCTCTGCCCTATGAATATTATAAAAAATATGGAATAAGGAGATATGGGTTCCACGGTACGAGCCACAGGTATGTCTCGATTATTGCCAGCAAGAGATTAGGCAAAGCTGTTTCTAGGACGAACCTGATTACCTGTCACCTGGGTAATGGCTGTAGTATTACTGCCGTAAAAGGGGGTTGTTCTGTCGATACTTCTATGGGATTTACCCCCCTGGAGGGTCTGGTTATGGGGACCAGGTGCGGGGATATTGATCCGGCCCTGGTCTTGTTCTTGCAGGAAAAAGAGGGACTGCCCCCTGAGGAGATAGACAGGGTACTCAATAAAAAGAGTGGGTTGATTGGAATATCGCAGTTGAGCAATGATTTTCGGGAGCTCATCCAGGCAAGGGCAAAGGGTAACAAGTTGGCAGGC
>JALVWL010000114.1 GCA_027034965.1 Candidatus Omnitrophota bacterium | reverse complement strand
CTATGAGGAAGTGGCGAATAACTACTCTATTGGATTGATAAAGGGATCGGCACTTGGTGACCTGGTCCTGGCAGGATATGCATTTATGTCTGTTAAGGCCTCTTTTCCATCGGCAAGGCTTTTCTGGGCAGGAACGGATCTGACGAGGGAGTTATGGGGAGATAGATATAAGGTATTGAGTTCTGGGAAGAGGTTGTCAGCAAGGGAGTTGGGGAAGAGGATGAAGGAGTATGGGGTTGATATGGTCTTTGACCTGCAAAATAGCAGGGCCTCGCATATAGCGGCGTTCCTGTCAGGGGCCTATCGGAGGGTTGGATTTAATAGGAAAGGGGGTTTTTTGTGGTTGACGGATCCAATCTCCTACAATAAATCCTTCCCTCTCGAGGAGCAGGCAGCTATGTTGAAGGCAGTTGGACTCTCTCCTGTTAGTGTGCCTCGTCGTTTCCTGGATATTGATTTGCAGATAAGGCAGGAGGTTGCACTTAAGCTGGAGGCGAATCTTTCTAGTGGCAGGATAGAGGATTACAGGTTGGTAGGGATTATTATTTCTGCCAACTGGCCGAGTAAGAGGCTTTCTCCTAGTCAGGTAGCCAAGGTAGTAAATTGCCTGATGGAGAGGGATAATGTCGCGGTGGTATTGCTTGGCACGGAAGGGGATAGGGAGGCTGTAGAGGAGTTGATTTCTTTATTGCAGGACAGAGATAGGCTTATTGATCTGGTCGGAAAGACCTCCATGAAGGAGTTTATTGCGGCAATAGATGCCCTTGCTTTGTTAATTACCCCTGATAGTGCTGGGATGCACATTGCCTTTGCACTTGGCAGACCTCAGATAGTGTACTTTGGACCTACCCATCCCAATAATCACCTGCCTATTGCTCCTGGTTCAGGCAATGGGATAGATTATGTGTTCGCCGATAGGTGCTATCCCTGTTATAGGCATAGGTGTGATTCTATGCTATGTATGGAGGGTCTGGAGGAGCTAATATGCGATGCCCTACGGCATAAGCTGGAGATGCCGTGATTGTTTTTGGGTTTTAAAATTGCGGCTCTGCGGGATATAATACTATATTTCAGAGGCGAAAGGAAGGATAAAGAAAGGTTGTGGTTATGGGGATTGAACACCTTGGGGATAGGCTATTTATTATAGCTGGGCCGTGTGTGATTGAATCTTACGATGTGTGTGCGTCTGTGGTGCAGGTCTGCAGGGACGCCTGCGAGAGGCTGGGCGTGGATTATATCTTTAAGGCCAGCTATGATAAGGCGAATCGTTCTTCTCTCAGCGGATTCAGAGGCCCTGGGATAGAGGAGGGGTTAAAGCTCCTTTCGCGCATAAAGCGGGAATTTGGGGTGCCTGTGCTTACAGATGTACACTCTCCAGAAGAGGCAAGGGCTGCCTCGGAGGTAGTGGATGTGCTGCAGATACCAGCGTTTTTATGCAGGCAGACTGATCTTCTTGTTGCTGCTGGCTCTAGTGGTCGGATAGTGAACATAAAAAAGGGACAGTTTATGGCGCCCTGGGATATGAGACACGCCGTAGAAAAGGTCAGGTCAACTGCCAGGGTTGAGAAGGTTATTTTGACTGAGCGCGGCAGCTTTTTTGGCTACAATAACCTGGTCAATGATATGCGTTCCCTGGTTATCATGAAAACTCTTGCTGATCTGGTTGTATTCGATGCAACGCACAGTGTCCAGTTGCCAGGGGCAGGTGTGGGTTGCTCTGCAGGAAATAGGGAGTATATCCCCTATCTTGCCAGGGCAGCCGCAGCAGTAGGAATAGATGGGATGTTTTTTGAGGTGCATCCAGACCCTGAAAAGGCGCTCTGCGATGGCCCTAATTCCCTTAGATTGGATGATTTTTTGGGCGTGGTTGAACAGGTGAGGCGGATATATGAGTTTGTCAAGGAAATACATAAATAAGGCAAAAGAGGTTCTGCGCCTTGAGGCAGAGGCGGTCTCTTCCCTTGTTGATAGGATAGGTCAGGACTTTCTGCGTGCACTGGAGATTATCTACAGCGCTAAAGGTAGGGTGATTATCACAGGCGTTGGCAAGGCAGGTATAATCGGCCAGAAGATATCCGCTACCCTTGCTTCGACTGGTACACCCAGTGTATGGATCCATTCAGGCGAGGCAATACACGGTGACCTGGGTAGGATTACCAGAGAGGATGTAGTGCTTATATTGTCTAATAGCGGAGAGAGTGAAGAGGTAATAAAATTGCTGCCGGTTTTAAAACATATAGGCACGCCTGTGATTGCAATAACTGGTCGTCCTTCTTCTACGCTGGGCCGTTATAGTGATATTGTCCTGGATATATCCGTGGAGAGGGAGGCCTGTCCGCTAAATCTGGCCCCTACTACTTCTACCACTGCGATGCTTGCTATGGGCGATGCGATTGCGGTTTGTCTGATAGATCTGCGGGGCTTTAAGAGGGACGACTTTGCCCTCTACCATCCAGGGGGTTCGCTTGGAAAGAGGTTGCTTCTGAAGGTCAGGGACATAATGCGTACAGGGGAGGCCTGTCCGACGGTTAAACCCGATGATATGCTAAAGGATGTCCTTGTCCGAATCACCAGGGCTAAGGCCGGTGCAGCGCTTGTCGTGGACGGTAAGGGGCGGCTTAAGGGGATATTTACGGATGGTGATCTAAGACGGCATATCGATGAGGATGTCTATATAC
>JALVWL010000113.1 GCA_027034965.1 Candidatus Omnitrophota bacterium | reverse complement strand
TTTTGAGCTTTGAGTTGTGGTTTTTAGTTTTTAGCTTTGAGTTTTTAGTTAATATAGTTAATATTAGCATAATTTGGGTTAAATTAGATAATAACCAGATCCGCTGCCAGGGCCCCTGCCTGTTTTATGGCCTGAAAGATAGATATAATATCCCTTGGACTCACACCCAGGGCATTCAAGGCCGAGGCAAGGTCCCCAACCGTAGGAGTAGAGCCTATTACCACCATCTTCCCTTCCTGCTCCATTACCTTAACCCCGTTCTGCGGTACGATCTCAGTAGAACCAGCAGACAGGGGCGTGGGCTGAGAGACCAACCATTGAGACTTAACCTCTATAGAAAGGCTGCCATGGGATATGGCAACCGTATCTACCTTCACATCCTTACCAGCCACTACTGTTCCGGTCCTCTCATTTATTATCACCCTGGCATTTACATCTGGCTCCACTTCTATATGTTCCAGGGTAGAAATAAAACCTATGATATCTTTCTTAAACTCATCTGGAATCGTGACCAAGACCCTGGATCCATCTATCGCCTTAGCGATATTTCCCAGGGTCTTATTTATGGCCGAGGAGACCCGATAGGCCGTGGTAAAGTCAGGCATATTGAGGGATATAGTTATATGATTACCCTCTACAAACTCCATAGGTATCTCCCTTTCCACTATTGCCCCATTAGGGATCCTTCCGACGGTAGGGTGATTCTTTTGCGTTCTGGATCTGCCCTGGCTGGCGCTATAGCCACCGAGAGACAGTGGACCCTGGGCCACTGCATATACCCTGCCGTCCGGACCAGACAGCGGTGTCATCAAAAGCACACCATTTGAAAGGTCGGTTGCATCCCCTATAGAAGAGACTATACAATCTATCTTTGTCCCAGGGGTTACAAATGCCGGTATCCGGGCCGTTACAACGACGGCTGCAACATTGTTCATCTTTATATCCTTAGGGGATAGGTTTATCCCCATTTCCTTCATCATATTCGCCACTGCCTTTGAGGAAAATATAGCTGCATTTTTGTCTCCTGTGCCGTTGAGGCCAACGACTATTCCATAACCTATCAATTGATTCTCCCGTACTCCCTGGACCTGGGCAATATCCTTCAGACGCACCGTATGGCTTGCTATGGCCAGTCCAGTTGTCATTTCAGCCAGAAATATCAGTAATATTGCAATCTTCCTAAACATATTCCCTCCTTAAAAGAGCCAGGCAAGGTCAAATATCCACTCCATTATTCCCTTATTCTGCTTATCCCCTACCGTCCCTGTTCCTTTGTAGTGGATCTTGGCATTGGCTATTTTGCTCGAAAGGACTGTATTATCACCATCTATATCATCCGGCCTTACCTCTCCGGTCAGGGTTATCTCCTGCCTCTCTCCATTGACGAGGACACTCCTTTGCCCTTCTATCACATAGTTCCCATTCGGCAAGACCGCCACTATCTTTGCGGTTATGCTCGCCGTCAACTTCTGACTGCGCGTCGTCTTTCCCTTTGACTTATACTCGTGTGAGGCCGTCGTCTCTATCTTGGGCAACAAATTATGCGAGACCTTGCTTGCCTTTATGTCCGGAATAATCCCCAGACCATTTAGAACAAGCTTTATCCAGCTTTTGACCTCATCTTTAATCGACGATTCCCTCTTGGTATTGGTATCCGCGTTCGTCTCGGCAGTGGAGACCTCTGTTATCCTTACCGTAATAATATCTCCTACCCTGTGCGCCCTCCTATCGACAAAAAAAGATGTCTTGCCACTAGCCTCCCTTGCCTCCCAAAGAGAGATGGCATATGCATTCACAGCCAACCCAAAAAAAACAAAAAAGAGAAAAAGAAACCCCGATCTTTTCATAAGCACACCTCCACCACAGCCTCTCCAGTAACCCTTGCAAAGAAGATCTTTTTTGTGTCTAGGTTCTCCACCTTTATAACATCTCCTGGCCTGCCATTTTCCTTGGCCAGGCCCGGAATCTCCAGATATATCCCTTTGTTCCTGTAAACTACCCTTACCCTCTGTCCTCTGCGAATGATATATGTGAGACGCACATCCGACTTCATCAATACCTGCCCCTTCTTGAGAGGATGTCTCACTACATAACCAATTGGTGAACAAGTATAGCTAAAGGCCCTTCCGGTCTCCTTTAGTCCCTTTTTTTCCACTAGAACAACATCCTCCTCCCTTATACGCTCACCTGGCAGGATATCTCGATTCACTACCCATACCTTATAGGCCAGATCATAACCTATCCGTATTGGCACTGTCCTATTAAATCCCTCTGTTTCAATCCTTATATAGGCATAACAGGAACTAGAACAGGCATCTGGAAGCATCAGCTCCATATGACTATCCCTTGGGGCAAAGACAACGGGCAGACTCTCCTGTTGCAAGACAAAACCACTATCCTCCAGACGCGGCAGGAGCCAGGCCCGCAGCTCCTTGGCAGAAATCTTCTCCACATCCCTATGGACATAGACCTTCCCCTTGACATCTACAAAAATTCCCCTCCTGGCCAGTATCTGGCGCACATCCTCGGCAGTTAGCAAAAGCTCCTCTCCCAGTTGCGGCGACGGCATAAGCACGATATCTGCCATCTCCCTATCTACCTGCTTGGCAATCGAGGAAAGTCTTACCATATCCGTTGTCACAATCGCCTCGGGTTTTAAGATAATCTCAGCCCCCCACCCA
>JALVWL010000112.1 GCA_027034965.1 Candidatus Omnitrophota bacterium | reverse complement strand
CTCTGCCAAGAGATAAGGGCCAGGATAATATCCGTTGTCTCGAAGACAGGTGGTCACCTTGCCTCTTCTTTGGGGGCAGTGGAGCTGGCGGTTTCTATTCACTACGTATACGATGCTCCGGAAGATAAGGTTATATGGGATGTAGGCCATCAGGCATACGCCCACAAGATACTTACCGGCAGGGCCAAGGCATTTGAAACCCTGCGCTGTTATGGAGGGATAAGCGGTTTCCCCTCCCACTTTGAATCTGAGTATGATCCATTTACGGTTGGGCACAGTTCAACCGCTGTTTCACTTGCAATGGGTATGGCGATTGCCAGGGACTTAAATGGGGATGATTACAGTGTCCTGGCGATTATCGGCGATGGTTCTTTGAGCGGAGGGATGTGCTTTGAGGCCCTTAATCACGCTGGCCATAGCGGTACAGATATATTGGTCATCCTCAATAGTAATAATATGGCCATCTCGCCTGTCCAGGGCGCCCTGAGTAATTATGTAAATCGCATAATATCGGCCGATGCATACAATCGCATACATAATAAGATTAGGGATGCCTTGTTGAAACTACCAGCTGGAAAGAGCATTGCCAGGATAGGGGCGAGACTAGAAGAGGCCTTGAAGGGATTGATTATCCCTGGATGGCTATTCGAGGAGCTGGGATTCCGGTATTTTGGTCCGATTGATGGGCACAATCTTGAGCTCTTGATACAAACCCTAAAGAGGATAAGGGCCCTACCAGGTCCTAAATTACTGCACGTGGTTACTCAGAAGGGCAAAGGGTATAGATTCGCAGAAAAGCAGCCTACACTATTCCATGGGATAGGCAATTTCGATATAGATACTGGCAAGGTAGAGAAAAGAGGGGGCAGGACGTTTACTAATGCCTTTTCTGATGTGATGCTCGAGATATTTGAGAGGGACAAGGATGTGGTTGCTATTACTGCCGCAATGCTCGACGGGACAGGCCTGCGTCCCTTGCGGGACAAGTTTCCAGAGAGGGTCTTTGATGTGGGCATAGCAGAGGAACATGCGGTTAGTTTTTCGGCGGGTCTTGCTCGGGCAGGCAAATTGCCAGTGGTCGCCATTTATTCTACCTTTCTTCAGCGGGCCTATGATCAGATAGTAAACGATGTGGCCCTTCAGGACGTGGGCGTGGTCTTTGCTATCGACAGGGCAGGTCTGGTTGGACAGGATGGGATAATGCACCATGGATTACTCGATATCTGCTACCTTAGACCTATACCAAAGATGCATATCCTTGCCCCTAGAGATGAGGCGATGATGCATAGCTGCTTTAGGTGGGCGATAGAGAAGGCAAGAAAGGATAAGGTGCCTGTGGCCCTGCGCTATCCACGGGCAGAGTTGCCGTCTGGTGGAATTAGCCCTGTCCATTCTATTGTTGAGCAAACAGGTCAAATCGTTTATGATAAAGAGGGGATAAAGGTGGCTGCTTTCTGTGTGGGACCGCTTGTTTATGAGGTCTACAACATAGTTAGAGAGTATAACTTGCCAGTGAGAGTTGTGGATGTCCTGTTCTTGTCTCCACTCAATATTGATTGGTTGAGTTCTGCTGTCAGAGGGGCGGAGAAGATTATTGTCTTTGAGGAGGGATACCTCAAGGGAGGATTTGGGGAGGCGGTGAGATCTGAATTAAGACAGTTTGAAGTGGATTGTATTGCTGTGGAAAATGAGTTTATCCTACATGGGAGTCGGGAAGAATTGTTGCGACAAGTAGGACTGGGACATAATCGGATAAAGGAGATACTGTTTAATGCGCTCAAACCGTCTTGATGCCTTTACTCTGCTTGAGATGATAATGGTCATTATTATCATAGCGATAATGGCCTCCCTGGCCCAGGGTGTGTATACAAAACTAATGGAACGGGGCAGGCAGGTTGAGGCTATACGCCTGCTTGGGCACATAAGGCGTTCGATTGTCAGATACTATGCTGAACATGCCATCCTTGTTTCTTCGGATGCGGATTGGAATTCCCTCGATGTTCAGGACCCAGGCACATCACCGAGGTTTTTTCGGTTTCATCTAGGCAATAGTGGCAATACCAATATCGTAGATGTTTGCTATGCTGAGAGGATAAATGTTGCGGCTGTCTATGGCTTGTATACCATAGGTATAGGTTGGAATGGAGAGATAGAGAATACATGTACCTATTGATCCGCGTTAAACCCAAATTAATTATGCAATAGGAAGTTGTGATATAGTGGAACTCGTTGTGGGACAGATAAATAACTAAAAACTCAAAGCTAAAAACTAAAAACCACAACTTAAAGCTCAAAACTGTTTTTAATTTACATAGGGCAGGTAGATTTATAGGGAGTAAGGTGTTGCGCAGGAATTGGTAGCTTGGCCTACGATAAAGGGGCAAGGAAAAAAGGGATAAAATAAAAAGATTTAAGTTTTAAGCTGTGGATTTGACTTTTGAGATTTTAGATTTGACTTATATTTGGATGAGGAAAGAGATGTTTGATTAACCAAGCGATGGAAGGTAAAGAATTCTAATGCATAATCCGCGTTAAATTAAACTAGCCGTATGTTGCTAATAGATATAGGCCATACCAGGCTAAAATCTGCTCAATATATCTCAACGGGGAAGATAAAGAGCGTTATTTCCTTTCCTGTGCAAGATGTTATGAAGATATTACCCGAAGAGGATGCTATTGTCTCCTGTGTTGATAATAGAGTCAAAGAGAAGCTCAAAAGTCAAAAACATTTGAGATTTGTATCTTCTACTGATGTTCCCTTCCCCTCAAGATATAATCTATCTCTATTGGGTGCAGATCGCCTACTTGCCTGTATGGCATCGGTTGAGGTCCTTGGATTCAGGGATGCCTATGTCCTGGATGCTGGCAGCTTTGTTACGGTTGACCTGATTCGCGAGGGAGTGCATCACGGAGGCGCGATCTTTCCTGGGATTGGGGAGTTGTTCGGCCTGGCAAAGGCTGTGTTGGGACGAGAGCTCTACTATGAGCCTGTGAAGGAGATAGATTCTGCCCTGTCCACAGATAGGGCGGTAAACTTTGCGCTTGGTCAGATGTTTGGTTTTCTGAAGGGGGATAATCTTCCTGTTGTACTGACGGGTGGAGATGCGAATCTTTTGGAGGGCATTCTCCTTTATTTTGGGAAGGAATATATTATTGAGCCTGATCTGGTATTGTTGGGGTTGTCTTGTATGGTGGACTCTATGAACTAGGTCGATGGATAGAAGAAGGGTTTTAAATATATATAAGGCGCTAGAGAGACATTATGGAGAACCTCGCATAGAGCTGGTCTACCGTTCGGATTTTGAGCTCCTGATCTCTGTGATACTCTCTGCCCAGACTACGGACAAAAAGGTAAATATGGTGACGCCTATTCTCTTTTCTAGGTTCCCTGATGCCTGTAGTCTGGCAGAGGCCTCCCCGGCCGAGGTAGAAGAGATTATACGGGAAATAGGGCTCTTCAGGGCAAAGGCGCGGAATATAATATCCAGCGCAAAGATTATTTGTAGAGATTTTGGCGGGCGCCTGCCTTCGGATTATAAGTCCCTGATATCTCTTCCAGGTGTGGGGCGCAAAAGTGCCAATGTCATTTTGTCTGCATTGTTCGGAGAGCAGGCCATTACCGTCGATACCCATGTCAAAAGACTCTCTTATAGGATAGGCTTTTCTAACAAAAAATCACCTTTGACGATAGAAAAGGATTTGATGAAGATATGGCCTAGGCGGATATGGAGTAGTATGTCCAATTATCTTATACTCCACGGCAGGTATCTCTGCAAAGCACGGAGGCCTGACTGTGGAGCTTGCCCTATAGCCAGGTTATGTGAAAAGAGGATATAGATATGACGAAGAGAGAGAAATTACTACTCCATACCTGTTGTGCTCCGTGTTTACTCTATCCATACCGCAGGCTTAGTGAGATGGGTTATGAAGTGGTGAGCTATTGGTATAATCCCAACATATATCCTGTTATGGAGAGGGTCGTTAGGTTCAAGGAACTGAAAGGATATTGTTCTGATAAAGGGATTGAATTTGTCTTCGATGCCTCGCCCTCCAGGGACTTCTTCTCGAGAGTTACTAGTAGCCAGATGTCCTCGCCTAATAGATGTAGTCTATGCTGGGCAATGAGACTTGAAATGAGTGCAAGGAAGGCATACGAGTTAGGCATAAAGAAATTTACCACTACCCTGTTGGTAAGCCGTTATCAGGATCCTGATGAGATAAATCGCCTGGGCCAGGCAATAGCTCAGAGAATTGGTGTTTCCTATTTGGCCTTTGACTTCAGGGACGGATTTGACTGGGCCCATCAGGAGGCAAAGAGATTGGGGATGTATAGGCAGAAATGGTGTGGGTGTATTTACTCTTTTTCAGCCCGTGCCAAGGCCCTGTTTAAGAGGGGCAAGTACGAAAAAGTCTGGCCTTGATTAATCTTCTGGACTTTTCGACGAGAATATTGTATTGTCTTTAAAGTTAAGAATGAAGAATGGAGCATGGAGAATGGAGGGAAATTTTTATTAAGAAAGAAAAATATCTCAGGGAAAAAATCCTTCATGCTTCATTCTTCCTTCTACATTCTTGATTAAAGTGTTGTAGTTTTGACTTTTGAGTTTTGACTTTTGAGTTTTCTAAAATGCATAATCCGGAATTATGATAGATTACGAAGCAAGTCTAAACGACGAACAACGCAAGGTTGTCTTTGAGTCTGACGGCTATGCCCTTGTCCTGGCTGGTGCAGGTAGTGGCAAGACGCGTACGCTGGTCTATAGGGTTGCCTATCTTCTCGAAAAAAAGTCCATCCAGCCATCTGAGATACTTTTATTGACCTTTACCATCAAGGCAGCCAAAGAAATGCTTTCAAGGGTGAGTGCTCTGCTTGGATCTAATTTTTCTGGTATATGGGGAGGAACCTTTCATCATATATGTAATAGGATTTTGAGAAAATTTGCCCCCCGCATAGGTTATCCCAAAAATTTTGTGATAATAGACGATGAAGACAGCAAGGCGATTATTGCCCAGTGCATTAGGGATGTGAACAAGGATAAGTTGAAGGCCTTTCCAAATGCAGGATTTTTTTCTTATCTTAAGGGTATCTCTGCCAATACATTAATACCTTGGGAAGATATATTGAAGAGAAATTTCGATGAATATAGGGAATTTTTCTATCAGATAAGGGATGTATTCTCTCTATATTATGAAAGGAAAAAAGAGTCTGGATTGGTCGATTTTGATGACCTGTTAGTCTTGGTTTATAGGTTGTTAAGGGAGTTCCCGGACATCCGTCAATTTTATGGGGAGAAGTTTAGGTATATATTGGTAGACGAGTATCAAGACACCAGTAAATTGCAGGCCTGTATAGTGGATCTCCTGGCCTCTGTACATAATAACCTGCTTGTGGTGGGCGATGATGCACAGAGTATTTATTCCTTTAGAGGCGCAACGGTTGAGAATATACTTTCCTTCCCCCAGAGGTATCCAAATGCAAAGGTCTTTTATTTAAATAAGAATTACCGTTCTACGCCTGAGGTGCTTTATCTAGCGAATGCATCTATAGAGAATAATATTCGTGGCTTTCAAAAACAGCTGATGGCTGTTTTTGAGGAGAGAGGGGAGGATCCTCTTGTAGCCAGGTTTGGTTCTGTTGAGGACGAGGCAAGGTTTATTGCTGAACAGGTAGAGTTGTTTTTGGATGAAGGTATTCCTGCAAGTGAGATAGCCGTATTATTCAGGGCAAGTTATCACTCGGCAAAACTAGAACTCTCTCTTGCCCATAGAGGCCTGGATTACATTATGCGGGGTGGGATTCGTTTTTTTGAACAGGCCCATATCAAGGATGTCCTGGCCTATCTGAGGGTATTATACAACCCTAAGGATGCGATTGCCTGGCAGAGACTTTTGTGTATGTACCCAGGGATAGGACCCCAGACTGCCAGGAAATTATTCCTGGCCTTCAGCGGCAAGGATATCTTTGAGATAGAGACGGTTAGGTTTGAGTCCTTATCGAAAAAGGCCCAGAAGGCAGTGGAGAGGATAAAGGAGATATTTTTGAGCATCAGAGACCTATCTCTCTATGAGGCCTGCAGATATGTGCTTGAGAATGGCTATTGGGAGTATTTGAGGGACAATTTTGATGACTATGTAGAGCGTCAGGAAGATTTGATATATCTCCTGGAATTTCTAAAGGCTTACTCTGACCTGGAGTCCTTATTTTCAGATATAGGCATAACCGAGAATTTTAAAAAGGGCTTTTCTCTGGAGGAAAGGGATAGCATTGTTCTATCTACAATACATCAGGCCAAAGGCCTTGAATGGCAGGTCGTCTTTGTGATGGGGGTTGTGGATGGCCAGTTCCCACATTCCAAGAGTCTCAAGACAGATACTGGCATAGAGGAGGAGCGCAGGTTGTTTTATGTTGCCCTTACTCGTGCCAAGAAATATCTTATAATTACTGCGCCAGCAGCTGGTTTTGATTATCGGTTTGGCGGTTATTTTTCAAGAAGCAGTTCCTTTATCGACGAGCTGCCAAGGGATGGATATCGGGAATTAGTCAGGGTCTAATGTTTTAACAGGTTTTTGATTTTTCTTATAACCCCAAATTATGTAATAGGAATTTGTGATATAATGGAAGCTATTGTGGGACAAATTAAAATAACTAAAAACTCAAAGCTAAAAACCACGACCCCAATTTTGAGGATAGAGAAGGAGAATGAAGCATGAAGGATTCTTATTTACTGAGATATGTTTCATTCTTAATAAAAAATTCCTCCATGCTTCATGCTCCATTCTTCATTCTTAAGATTTAAGTTTTAAGCTGTGGTTTTGACTTTTGAGATTTGAGTTTTGAGTTATCTAAAATGCATAATCCGGGTTAAATATGGCTTTTGGAATATAATTCATTGACTCTTAGGTGGTTATGTGTTATAAAAAAGATACAATGGGTAATAAAAGGGTGGCTGATATAATAGCGCGCACCTATTTTACTAACAAAGAGCAAAGACCTTTGGAAAAAAGTGGATTAGTATCTGCGGTGGGTAAGTATTTTAATGTAAATATCCTTCTTTTAGGTATAAATATTGTCTTGATTTTGCTCCTAATCCTGGGCTGGAAGAGCGGGATGTTGTACAATTCTGGAGTAGCGGCCCGTGGCAATGCCTCAAGTGAATCATTATTTGTGGCATCTGATAAGATGCCGGTAGCAATTTCTTTTGATTTCTCTGATACCCAGGCAAATGGAGTAGTAAAGTACTATCTTTCTCTTAAAGGGGCGGACCTCTCTAGGTTTAAGGCATTGGTCTTTGATGTGCGTTTTTCTTCGGGAAAGAATCATAGCATCCGTATAGAGTTTGTCAATGGATTCAGGGAAATAGGAGAGATTGGGATCCCTTCGATAGATTCTGGATGGAAGGAGATTGTAATACCTCTTGAGGAAGTTCCGAAAATAACTTCTTGGAATAATGTTGAAAAGATAGGTTTTATAATAGATAAATGGAATGTATCCATACCAAAGGGCACGATTTATATAGATAAGGTCAGATTTGTAGAGGGCACTTGATTATCTTGTTTAAAGGAGGGGGACTATGTATGTAATGGCGGTTGCCAACCAAAAGGGGGGATGTGGTAAGACAACGACTACAATAAATCTGGCGGCATCTCTTGCCCATATGGGAAAGAAGGTGCTGGTCGTCGACTTCGATCCCCAGGCCCATGCAACTACGGGATTAGGCGTTGATCCAGATACCTTGGAGTTCTCCATCTATGATGTCCTCTCATCTCTTTCCCAGACCAGGACTTCTATGGATGCAATTATAAAGGAGATAAGCCCGAATTTATATCTGGCACCTTCAGGAATATTGTTGAGCACCCTTGAACAGGAGCTAGCCGATGAGATTGGCAGGGAGACACGACTCTGGGATGTATTGTCTGGAATGGAATCCGATTACGATTATGTAATAATAGATTGCCCCCCGAATCTCGGCTTTTTAACAGTTAATGCATTGAGGTCCGCTAATGAAGTCTTTATCCCAATAGAGATGAGCTTCTTTTCCTTTAACGGTGTAAATCAGCTCCTGGATATCATAAATTTGGTCAGAGAAAGACTGAATCATAGTGTCGATTATCGTATCCTTATGACAATGTTTGATTCTCGTCTGCAGTATTCCTATTATGTCCAGGACTCTATAAGGGAGAGATTCGGGGATAAGGTTGCAAAGACAATTATACATATAAATGTGAAATTAAGAGAGGCGGCCAGCCATGGGAAGCCTGCCCTTTTCTATGACAAATACTGTCGAGGGGCAAAGGACTATCTTGCCTTGGCAAGGGAATTGTTATCCAGGATAGAACCTCCTAGGCCCCTTGAGACTGACTGGAAGCCAGAGAATAGGATTAAGGCAAAATCAGAACAAAAGACTATGGATATAGGCCGTGATATGCCCGAGAGGATAGTTGAGTTTGTCTTCCCTGATCCACATGCAAAAGAGGTCTTTGTTGCAGGGGATTTTAATGCCTGGCGTCTGGGAGATGAGGCGAAGTTAGAGAAAAAGAACGGTGTATGGGTCAAGACCATAAACCTCCCTCCTGGGCGGTATAGGTATAGATTTGTGGTCGATGGTAAATGGGTGGATGACCCCAATAATCCTTTGAAGGAAAAGAATCCCTATGGGGAGCTGGATTCTCTGCTTAACATAGGTTAGGGGGAGTGCTATGGAAAACTTTGTAAAACTTGAATCAAAATTGTATGCTATGCTTGCCTATCTTGGACCTTTGAGTATATGGTCGGCCTTTCACGCAAAAGAGGACGACTTTATCCGTTACCATGCTAAGCGTGGATTGGTATTGTTTATACTCGAGGCATTGATCTGGGTAATTTCTGCCCTGCCCGTGATTGGAATTGTGTTTACTATACTGGCCAGATTGGTCTTTGGCCTCTTATCCGTCTTCGGTATGGTATCTGCCCTGGCGGGAGAAACGGGCAGGTTGATGGGAATTGATAGCCTCGCAGAAAAGTTTGTGCTATAATCTATTACCTTAATAGGTCGAATACCTGGAAGACAATCCTGATTTATGAATCAGGATTGTTTTTTATACTAAATTATGCAATTGGAACCTTTAGGAGGTAATTATGGGTGAATGGATTGGTATTGGCAGACGGGCAAGGCGCTGTTATGGTTTTGATGAGGTTGCCTTGGTGCCGGGTGAAGTGACGATAAATCCTGAAGATGTGGATATTAGTTTTGAATTAAGCGGAATAAAATTCAAAATACCCTTTATTGCCTCTGCTATGGATGGTGTTGTTGATGTGCGTTTTGCCCTGGAGATGAGTCGCCTTGGTGGTTTGGCAGTGCTTAATTTAGATGGGGTGCAGACCAGATACGATGATCCCAACGAGATACTAGATAAGATCTCTCAGGCAACTCCTGAGGAAGCTACGGAGTTGATACAGAATATGTATAGAGAGCCGATCAAAGAAGCCTTAATTGCCAAACGGGTCAAAGAGATAAAGGAAAAGGGTGGTGTTGCGGCTGTCAGTTGTATTCCTCAACATGCAGAACGGTTTGGTCCTATTGCAGAAGAGGCAGGTGCAGATATATTCGTTGTTCAGGGTACGGTTACCTCTGTAAAGCACATCTCCTCTACATATAAGGCGGTTGATCTGGAAAAGTTTTGTAAGATGATGAAAATACCTGTGATTATAGGCAACTGCGTTACTTACAAGACAGCATTGGGCTTAATGGAGGTTGGTGCCAGTGCTATTTTGGTAGGTGTGGGGCCTGGCGCTGCCTGTACAACACGGGGAGTGCTTGGTATTGGCGTTCCCCAGGTTACCGCAACCATAGATACCTCTGCTGCCCGCGATTATTTTTATCGTCGCACTGGTAGGTATGTACCCATTATCACAGATGGTGGTATGCGCACAGGAGGGGATGTCTGCAAGGCATTCGCGGCTGGTGCGGATGCGGTTATGATCGGTTCGCCGTTCGCAAGGGCAAAGGAGGCCCCTGGACGCGGTTATCACTGGGGAATGGCGACCTCACATTCTAACCTGCCGAGGGGAACCAGGATATATGTGGGTATAACGGGAAGCCTTGAAGAGATACTATTCGGACCGGCCAGGGTTGACGATGGGTCTCAGAATCTCGTGGGTGCTCTTAAGACATCAATGGGCAGTCTTGGGGCAAAGAATATAAGAGAAATGCAGTTGACAGAGATAATTATAGCACCCTCTATTCAGACCGAGGGCAAGCTCTTTCAGATGAGCCAGAAGATAGGGATGGGGAAGTAACCCTGAATTAGTGAATAGAGTTGACTACTTATACGTTTTTATATAAAATAGCAAAATTGCAATAGGCTCTTTGGGCCCATAGCTCAGCGGTTAGAGCAGCTGACTCATAATCAGTTGGTCCGAGGTTCGAATCCTCGTGGGCCCATTTTTTGAAATTACCATACTTTTGACATAGTAATACTAGCGAATTAACAGGGGCGATTAGCTCAGCTGGTTAGAGCGTCCGTTTCACATGCGGAAGGTCAGAGGTTCAAGTCCTCTATCGCCCATAGGAGAGGAATATATGCTGGATGAATTAAAGTCTCTTTTGCCTCTTCAGGAAATAGACAAGAAGATATTTGAGATAAAGTCCCTTATCGATGAAATCCCGCCAAAAATAGAAAAGATTGAAAATCTCATCAAAGAAAAAAAAGATGAAATAGCTTGCCTCTCTAAAGAGTATGAAAAGTTGGTATTACAGCATAAGGAAAAGGAAATAGAGATGGGTAAATGTGAAGAGACAGTTAATTCCCTTCAGGCGAGATTGTACCAGGTTAAGACCAATAAGGAATATTCTGCCCTCCAGGAAGAGATAGCGAGCCTGAAATCAAAGATATCAGGCCTTGAGGATGAGATACTGGCATTATTAGAGGAGCTTGATTCTGCTCAGGAAAAGAAGAGACAGGCCCAGATGGATATCGAAAAAGAGATATCTGATATGGAGAAGAGCAAAGCCGAGTTAATAGCTGAGCAGGAACGATTGAAAAAGGAGATGGATTCGTTACAGGAGAAGAGGAAGACTATAGCTTCTGAGATACCTCAGGATATATTGTCCATTTATGAGAGGATTCTGGAACACAGAGGTGGAGTGGCCCTATGCAAGGTCACGAGTAAAGGAGTATGCACGGGTTGTTATCTATCCCTTCCTCCACAGGTTGTGAGTGAATTGATGCTTGGCAACAAGATTATATATTGCGAGGGATGCGGTTCCATCCTTTATTATGTAGAAGAATAGTGATCTGCCGTGATTATGCGTGATTATAATTGTGTGATTAAGTCTTTCCAGGATGGTTAGTCAAAATTAAATTATGCGATAATATTAACTAAAAACTAAAAACGCAAAACTAAAAACCATAATGAAAATAACTAAAAACTCATGTACTGCTCCCCGTTAGTCAAGTTAAATTTTCGCAAAAGCCAAACATTCTTTTTCAAATTCACAAGGTGTCTTGTAATTAAGCGATGAATGAGGAA
>JALVWL010000111.1 GCA_027034965.1 Candidatus Omnitrophota bacterium | reverse complement strand
CCCACGTGTTCGTCCTATGCCTATGAGGCCATCGAGCGCTATGGCGTGCTGAGAGGCGGGTATATGGCCTTGAAGCGGATATTGCGATGCAATCCCTTTTCTAGGGGAGGCATTGATCCTGTGAGGTGAGCCTATGGAGAAGAGGATTATACTGGCATTTTTTCTATCTATGGTCCTGATTTCACTATATAATGCCCTCTTTTTGGCTCCTTTGAAGGAAAAGAAAGGGCTTTCGGCGCCACAGGGTTCCAATAGTGTCGTCAATGCAGGAGAAAATCCTGGCCAGGGGCAGGGAAATGCCATTTTGATAAAGGACATAGCTACATTTTTCCCCAAAATGTCCCTTGGTGGGGAGGTAGAGACCCAGGAATTGGCTATAAAGGACGGCAGATTGAGGTTTTCTAGACAGGGAATTCTGGAGCTAGAGAACCGGGTTCCCCTGGCATCCCTGCCAGTAGATATTGAATTTGATCCGCCTGTCTTCTATGGGGCAAAGACAAAGGGCATTAAAGAATGGAGTGAGCGGGCCGTTGAGGTCTCTTTGGAGGTTTCACCAGGTGGTCAGTGGCTGGCAGGTCCCTCGCTGGAGCATCCAAAGGACCTGCCCAAGCGATACCTTAAATATAATGAAGGTATTATCCTGGTTTATACCCTTGAAAAGGGCAACTTTGCTGTCAGACGACTGCCGTTGTATAAGGCAAAGGAGGGGTTGAAGTTCGGAAACAGACTGGTGGGTGTGGGGGTATATAGTAAGTATTTCCTCTCCTATGTGCGTCTGAAAGGGGCGAAAATAAAGGACCTGCGGCTATTTTCCCGTCCAGATAGATTTGGATTGTTGCTCTTTGTAGAGGCAGATGGAAAGAAGACCCCCAGGGCGATTTTCTATAGTGGTTTGGCTAGGAAAGAGTTTTTGAAAGGGTTTTCAGAGTCCGAGCGCTTGGTTAAATCCTCTTGGATAGCAGGGATTACCCAGGTTTTATGGCAGATATTGAAGGTCTGTTATCTTCTGGTCAGGCAGTGGGGCCTGGCCATAATCCTCTTGGCCCTTATTTTTTCTGGTATATTTCTGCCCTTGACCATAAAGAGCTACAGGGCGATGCATAAGATGCAGGCAATGCAGCCAGAGATGAAGGCCCTCCAGGAGAAGTATAAAGATGATCCTGCGAAATTAAACCAGGAGATAATGCTTCTTTACAGCAAATATGGCGTGAATCCCCTATCTGGGTGTCTTCCTTTGTTGTTGCAGTTGCCAGTGTTTTTTGCCTTGTACCCATTGTTATTGAACACCTATGAATTTAAAGGGGCCTCGTTTCTCTGGATAAAGGACCTTTCGAGACCGGATGTACTCTTCAATATAGGAGGATTTGGTGTACATCTGTTGCCCATATTGGTAGGGGGGTTGATGATATTGCAGCAGAGGATTTCCCTTGCCAAGACAGGGAACACATCCAATAACGCAGCGATGCAGTTTTTGCCGCTTCTTTTTGTTTTTATTTTTTACAATATGCCTTCCGGACTGGTCCTTTTCTGGTTTGTCTTGAGTTGCGCGAATCTGGTCCAGCAGATATACATATCCAGGACAATAAAAGGATAGGATGGGACAGATAATAGCAGTAACCAACCAGAAAGGCGGCACAGGAAAGACCACCTCTGCCCTGAACATCTCTGCCTACCTTGCCAGCTTTGGCAATCGGATATTGTTGGTGGATGTTGATCCTCAGGGAAACGCCACGAGTGGTTTGGGCCTGGAAAAGGGGTCGCCCACTCTCTACGAAGGTCTGCTTGGGAGCTGTAATATAGAGGATATTATTGTCTCTTTCCCTTCTCTGGAAACGCTTTCAGTAATAAAGGCCAATAATGACCTAATAGGCATAGAAGTGGAACTGATTGGGGTCCCGAAACGAGAATATAAGTTAGCGCAACTGCTTTCCCCCCTTAAGGATAGATTTGATGCCATCTTTTTGGACTGCCCCCCTTCTCTTAGTCTGTTGACCGTGATGTCCTTGACCTCTGCGGACAGGGTGCTGGTACCAATACAGGCCGAGTTTTATGCCCTCGAGGGCGTTGCCCAGTTAATGAATACCATACAACTGGTGAAAGAGAGATTGAATCCTTCCCTGGACATATTGGGTATCCTTTTGACAATGGTAGATATGCGGACGAATCTGGCGGCCTCGGTTATGGAAGAAGTTAAAAACTTTTTTAAAGATAAAATGTTCCATACCCACATTCCCAGAAATGTGCGTCTAGGAGAGGCCCCTAGCTTTGGTCAGCCCATCTTTCTTTACGACCCATCTTCTGTAGGTGCCAGGACATATTATGAGCTTTCTCTTGAGGTGGCTCATCGCCTGGGCCTCAAATCTATATAACGTTTTAAAAACAACTTAAGAAGTGTTCCACGTGGAACATCTACACACTAAAATTCAAACGGACCTGCCTAATTGTTCCACGTGGAACAATTACAAAGGTAGAAACGGAAACTCGAAGTTTTGAGGATGGTGAAGGGAGAAAGAGGCAAGAGGAATTTTGTTTAGGTAGATATTTTTCTTTCTTGGAGAAAAAATTCCTCCATTCTCCATGCTCTGTTCTTCATGCTTAAGCAAATGTTCCACGTGGAACAATATTATGCGAAGTTTAGTTTTGTGAAGAGGGTTCAATGTTCCACGTGGAACAATTTGGTGGGATTGTTTGTTTAACCCAAATTATGCAATAGGGATTTGTGATATAGTT
>JALVWL010000110.1 GCA_027034965.1 Candidatus Omnitrophota bacterium | reverse complement strand
GAACGGATAAAACCCTTGAACCCTTCCTCTCTCATCCGTATAAAAATCCACGGAACCAACCATAACAAATGGCAAAACTGCCTTCCAAGGCAGCCAGAAGACATCATTGGCCGATACAATACCTGTCAAAGAGGGCATTATCCCAGAAAATCTAACTGGGAAGACAATATTATGTTGGGATTTAAGGACCTTTAGCAGGGCACTGTCTCCACTTGTCCCACTGGCACCCATAACAGGAAAGGTAAGCATTATCAACCTTGCCTCTTTTAACCTTGCCAACAACAAGGCTAGAAACTTTCGTCCAATCGGTGCCTGGACCTTGTAACTTCTGAGGGTCTCTTCATCTATATTTATAACTAGAAGGTCCTTAGTATTATATTGCAAGGGATTGCTTTGCCTTTTTAAAATAAATTGCTTAAGATTATTATCTAGAATTAAAAACTTCGCAGGAAGAAACAAAAAATAAAAGCAAAGCACAGCCGTCAATCCTGCTATCAAATAATACTTTATCTCAAATCTCTGCATAAATGTTCCCCTTATCTTGATTAATAATTATAACTCACGCGGCACAGAGATTCTAATGATTTCTTTATCTTCTGCCCCAGCCCTGTCAAGCCTTGCCGATATTTTTAATCTAGACAGAAGATATCTTATCAAATTCTCCTCTAGAGAGAGACTCTTTTGCCAGGCAGCACCCTCCTCTACAGGGAATATGGCCTGTAATTCAGGCCAGACTCCGCCAGGAATCACAAAATTAATTTCTACCTCTGTCTCACTTCCAATAAGGTCCACTCGTATCCTTTGGTTTCCAATCTTGCCCAGTAATATGTCAATAAAATTGACCAAAAGTTGTTCTAACTTAAACAGATCGGTAAGCACATGCGTATCTCCAGCGGAAGATATCTCCAATCTATCCCTCACTTTTGATGTCAATAGAAAATTAACCGTATCCCTGAATAACCTTTCCACAGAAACCTCGCTCAGGACAAGCTTATTGCATATCATATCAATACGCATATGGTCTAGAAGCCTATCATAAAGGGCCCTTAATGCCTCAACCTCTTTAAAAGCAGGTTTTAATGTCTCAAGATCTTCTCCTAGAGAATCTACTGTATAATCGACAAAATCCGTCAGGATCTTGTCTAGGTTATGTAAAGGCCGATAGAAATTCTTGGAAATATCCGTAAGATAAGCTGTCTTTAAGGCATTGGCCCAGGACATTGTCCCTATCTCTTCCTGGACTATGGTATCTCTGAAGATAAATAGGTATCCAGCCCTTTCCTGGGTTTCATCAAATACCTGTTCGCCTAAAACCAAGAGAGGGATTATCACTCCCTTTTGTGTAATAAAATTAAACTTTTGAGGGAAAACGCAAATACCGTTTATCTCCATATCGTTGATAACCTTTTCCAAGGCAAAACATACCCTCCAGGGCAACACATCCCTTATATGCTTCCCCTGCCAGTTATCGAGTTCTAACATTATTTCCAGATTCTTATTTAGTTCCAATACATTAAGATGTAAATCCGTTAATAGGACGCCTTCGCTTATAGAATCTTTTAAAAGTCCCCAAAGAATCTCTTTATCCATCACCCTTTCGCCCCTGATTTTAGTTTCAACCCATGAGCTGCATAAAGACCTCTGCGCGCTGTATCTCTTCCCTAATCATATCCTTTATCTCATCCAAATTTCTATCCTCTAGCAAAAGTTCTACTAGTTGCTGAGAATGGACTACCTTATTATCATCCCCTGCATTCCCGATCCCCATTTCCTTGATTAGGGTATCGGCTAACATTACAATAGCTACATGCCTTTTGTTTTCTACAACATCTATGTCATGGTGTAATGCCGCAGCCTCTACTATATTATCGGGCATCTGCCAGGCCTCAAAGAGCATACCGGCAATATCTGGATGAGGGATATCTATTTCCTCTCTTTCTACTTCAAAAAAAGTACGCCCCTCTGCCTTTGCCCTAGAGACTATATGCAAAAAAAGTTCTGGCTCAAGTCGATATAAGACCAGCTTCCCTGCATCATGGAGAAGACCCAGAGTAAAAAATTCCTCTCCATTTTTGAACCCCAAAGCTTCAGACAAGACCTTAGACGCACACGCAACCCCCACTGAGTGATACCAAAAGTCCCGAAGAGAAAATTCTCCCTTGGAATTCAATCCTTCTATCAGCCCATAAACAGAAAAACTCATTACAAGGCTCTTCAAAACATTAAAACCCAGGATAACAATTGCATGGGTAATGGAACTAATATTGCCCTTAAACCCATAATAGGCCGAATTAACTACCTTCAATATCTTCGAACTGATGGCAACATCATTGGCAATCATCCCTGTAATATCGCGTGCTGATACCTTGGGGTCCCTTATCGCCTTTATTACCCCATTTACCGAATCAGGTAAAGGCGGGATATCACTCATGGAATTAATACGGTCTACAATCGATTTCATATCAGTCCTCCAGCAATAGATTCACACTATCCAGCATATACCTGGCAACTGTGTTGTCTGGTTGCTTCTCCAGAACTTGCTTTAACAAATCCCTGGCCATTTCATACTCCTGTTCATCTATCAACTCCATTGCTTTCTCAAATAATTCATCTGCTGATAGATCCTTTGTAGAAGACACAGATGCTTTTGCTTCCGGTTTTGTCTCCTGCTTGCCTGAACGGGAGAAGAGCCCAGCGTGAAAACTCTTCTCCTTGGTACTGGAAGCAAAACCGCCTGTCTTTTTCTCATGTTCCAGGACAAATAATTTTCGTTTGAGGCCATTTATCTTATCTTTCAAATTTCGAATAATGATATCCCTCTCTTTTAGGCGTTCTTGCAAATCCTGCAACATCTCTTGTTGTTCCATTACCTTATTGTTGTTCACATCAAATTTGGCCATAATGTTCTCTTTATCCATCTTTAATTTCTCTATCTCCTGATTCAATGTCTTTATCTTTCCCTTGGCATCTACTATCTTGGCCAGACAGTCCTGGTATTTTTTCTCAGAGGAGATGGAACTCTCCTTGCTCTCCTGTTTTAATAGAGATATCCTATCATTGGCATCCTTCAGACTAACTTTCAATTTTTCCACCTCTGCCTTTTTATCTGCTAGTGCCTTTTCAAGAGAATCATTGTAACGCTTCTGCGTTCGCACCCTGTCTTCAAGGGAGGCTATCCTCTTCTCATAGGCACTTACCTTCTCATTCAAGGCCATTATCTGTGCCTTGTACTTACGATCCATCAAATCCTCCAGAGAAGAGTAGCTTTTTAATAATTCTTTTATCTTTTCATCTTTTTTAGCAATCTCTTCATCCTTACTTTGCAGACCTTGCTGGAGAGAGACAATAGCCGCCTTAACCTTGTCTTTATACTCACCCAGACGATCCCTGTATTCCTTTTGTTTATCTTCCAGCAATTTCTGGTACTCTGCCTGTTGCTTCTCCAACTCAAACTTATATTTTTCATCCAATATCTCTATCTTGTCCTCATAAGACTTTTTCAATTGTTCCAGCTTTTGATCATAATAAGCCTGAAGCTCTTCTTTGTCCTGGACTAATCGTTTCTTCAGGTCTAGCAATTCCTTTTCTGCTGCCTGGAGTTTATCCAACAAAAAGCCTTGGTCACAATCGCCAGATGAGAGTTTTGCCTCTATCTTTAGCTTCAGATTCTCCAGCTTGGCCTGAAGGGCCTTATCCTTGGGGAACATAAAAGAGGCCTCGGAGAGGAGAAAATAGGCCTTTAAAAGGTCTCCTTTATCCTTAGCATCCTCGCCCTGCCTATATAAAGTAGTGGCCTTATCAACTAGTTGTTTCCAGAGGTCAGAATCTGTTTCTGCCAATGCCACTGCCCCCATAGAGAACAAAAACAATAAGACAAAAAGAATCGTCTTTCCACCCATCTTTCTCATATCTGCGCCCCCTCTAGTTTATTTAACAACTCCTCACTTATCAAAGGCCTTAACTTTTTATCGAAGAGATGCCGATCCAAACATTCAGGAAAGATGTCTTTGGCCTTCACCCTTTTTGCCTCACCCTTTTCGTAACGCTCAGTTCCTCTTCCTATTATAATAACCTCATATTCATCTATGGGCTTCGGCCCACTAACAACAATTCCTCTATGACCATCAGATAACCTAACCATCTCTCCGAGATAAAACTTAGAAATGTGTCTATTCAAAAGCTCAACTGCCTTTTCCTCGAACAGACTATCGCTTAACTCCATCATAGCATCTATTACCTTATCAGGATGATATATACCCCTCAACACATCAAAGGTCTCTGCTACAGAAACGATTCTGCTGTAAAGGTGCATCACCCTTGGATAACCATAGAAATCCTTCTCAGGTATATCCTCCGGATAACCGGTATTATTCATATAGCGATGGTGTTCCAGTGCAATTATGCCCATTTGAGGGCTCAATGTCTCGGTTTCATTTATTATCATACACCCAATCCGCGAATGCTTAAAAAACAAATTATCTCCTACATCCCCTGTCCGTTCCCATGCCATATCGACAAAGCCTACATCCTGCAAAAGCCCTCCTGCAATTAAATGAGTAATCCTCTCTGCATTAAACTCACCATAGTGAAGGGCGATAATTCCTGCAATTATAGCAACATTTATAGGATGGGCAATACGGTATGTATGGTCATTATAAAACAAGGGCATTGGGGATATCTTACGATGAGAATAGTTAGACCTTATGACATAGACCAGATCCTGGATGTTTTTTTTGTACTTATGCAGTAAATCGAACCTAAAATTTGAATACCTATTCCAGTAATCCCTGAAAGAATAGTCTAGGGAAGACGATTTCCTTTCAGAGATATATATGTCCATAACTACTCCACAGCGCGTCAAGAAATCGTTTAACAACACAGACAGGGCCACCCTCAGGTCTTCATCTATAATCAAGTTTATATCTCTATCGCACAAAGGATCCCTAAGGAATACATAATCCACACCCAGGGAATTTATCTTATCGACATGGCCCCTGCTTATTTTGACCCCCCTGCCTGCAAAACGCACTCGCATTCCCCTGGCACTAATATAGATAAGATCCCTATCAAGGGCCGCGGATCCCCCTAATTCTTCTAGGACCTTATCCAGATTATCTATTGGAACGACTCTCATTTTTCGTCCTATATAGGTTTATTATTAATTCCACTTCACCACTATGAAGCCCCTCTTTTATTGCTATCTCTTTTATCGTATTGCCTTTTTTATACGCTGAAATCACCTTACGGGCGATCGGGCTGGACAAAAAATCCCGTTCTTCTTTGTCCTTTTCCTCCGCCAACTGTTCTAATGTTGCTATCCTTTTATCCACTTCCTTTATAAGCCACTCTAGCTCCCTCTGTTTTCGTTCCATAGCCGAATACATAGCATCAAAAACTTCATACAATTCTCGTGTTAATTTATTAACATCCATCACTTCACACCTCTATATCTAGGGATCCAGCCTCCCCTATAATCTCCTTCTTCTTTTTTTTGTTATAGCTATACACTGGTTTATCTCGTTTCTTCTGTTCCTCTCTCTTCTTGTCATTGACGGTCTTCCCCTGGCCCTCCTGTGTCTCTACTATCTTTGTCTTCTCCAATTCCTTGCGTTTTTTTAATTCCTCTGCCATCTGCTGTTGTAATACAAAGTTGTGTTCGGTCTTATTCGCCTGATGTTTTTCTGCCTTCTGGACATTAAAGATGGCCCCTTGAAAATCGATAGGCCTTATCGTCATACCACTATCCCTTTCTTTTTCAGATCCTGTCTGAGTACAAACAGAATCCTGGAAAGCATCTGGGAAACCCTTGATTCAGATAGCGAAAGGATTTCTCCTATCTCTTTAAGGGTAAAACCTTCTAGGAAATAGAGCTGTAGTATCTGTTGTTCCTTTTCTGAAAAACCCTTAATTCTATCTAAAACCTGTTCATATATTAATCTCTTATCTATCTCATCCACGGGATTTCTTTCATCACCCAAGGTATCTTCTATAGAGAAATCTTCTCCCAGACTATCGCTGAGATAGATGGTCTGACTCAGGCAACTCAATTTCATCAACTCCAGGACCTCTTCAATAGAGCAACCCAACTTTTCGGCAATTGCTTCCTCTGTAGGCACCTGACCATCCTTTTCGAGATCCCCAAAGGCATCCTCCATTTTTTTTATCTTTATCCTCTGATTCTTGGATAACAAATCCTTACTCCTAAGAAAGTCAAGCATCTGTCCCTTTATACGCCAGAAGGCAAACGACTCAAATCTCGCTTCGGTATCCAGCCTAAACCTGTCGATAGCCGTAATAAGTCCTAACACACCATTGGAAATAAGGTCTTCCCTATCCACACTGGAAGGAAGCCATATAAAAAATTTATGGGCTATTTTCTCAACAAACGGGATGTAATAATAAATAAGCTCATCCCTGGCCTTCTCATCTCCTTCCAGCTTGAACCTGCGCCACAATTCTTCTATACTTACCGTACTCATCATTTAACCAATTTCTTGACCGCCTCTGCATAAAAAGACTTAAAGGCAAGGTCTAAAACCGTTCCCACCACACCAAAAACAATAATAACAAACCACAATTTATATACCGCCCCCCAGAGAGAAAGCTCCCCCAGTGCAGCCTTCAGGCCCACATAAAATATCCCTATAGAATTAAACAAGGCCCTAAACACAGAAAAAACACCCCTTATTTAACCCGGATTATACATTAGAATCCTTTACTTTCCATCGCTTTGCTAATCAGTCCTCTCTTTTCTCATCTAAATTAAACTCAAAAGTCAAATCTCAAAACCACAGCTTAAAACCTAAATCTTAAGAATGAAGAATGGAGCATGGAGAATGAAGGAAATTTTTTATTAAGAATGAAACATATCCCAGTAAATAAGAATCCTTCATGCTTCCTTCTCCATCCTACATTCTCAAAACTTGAGTTGTGGTTTTTAGTTTTTAGTTTTTAGCTTTGAGTTTTTAGTTATTTATCTGTCCTACAACGACTTCCATTATATTACAAATCCCTATTGCATAATTTGGGATTAAGAAATAAATCCATCCACATGCCTGCTCTGATATAGAGAAACCCTCTTATCTATATGTGCACGGTCTTCTTCAGATATATCCACGAATAGAAGTCCTGTTATATATTTCCTTGAAAAATCATCCCATCGTTTATTGACCACCTCACAGACCGCCTTTACTAATATACCTGTATCAGGTATCACAAAACTTACCCTCATACGTGCG
This sequence comes from Candidatus Omnitrophota bacterium, assembly GCA_027034965.1. Taxonomy (GTDB): domain Bacteria; phylum Omnitrophota; class Gorgyraeia; order S143-82; family S143-82; genus S143-82. Next base: position 4,405 of record JALVWL010000110.1, on the reverse strand, counting down.
TGTAAAGGCAATTCCTCCGGAAAGAGCAGCCCCAGACCCAGAGCACTCATATCCCATGCATCTACTTTTCCTTTAAGTGGCATCTTTATCTTCTGGGCAAGGGAATTTTCCACAATCCTATAACTCACCTTTGTATATATCCGGGTCCTTGGTTTTGCCCTTCTTTGTTTTCGATAAATCACTCGGGGCTTTTCCAATATCAATTCAGGGATACTATTGTCTTCCTCAACAAATCCATCAACCCTGGTCTCAAACTCGTACCTGCCAGAAGGAAGGCCTACTATTGCCAAAAGGACCTTTGTACCCTTTGGCAAAAATACCGGCACACTCCTCTCCACAGGCGCACTTAAAACCAGTTTATCTTCTTTTACATCTTCTATACGCCCCTTATACATAACACGCGGCCGACCTATCACATACATCTCATAACGCTGGGCAGGCTTGAACACAAACTGTTCCTTTTTAGGCCTTTCCTCCAAAGACTCCTTGGCCTCAAGCCTCATTGCCAGCTTTTTCAAAAAGGCTGCCAATCTATTTCGAATATTCATAATCGGAAAACCCCCAACAACCTCTCAAGCCAGGATCCCTCTGCCGGCTTATCCTCAAGGGCCCCTACAAGGTCCCTGGCTATCTTTAGTATACTCTTTCCTGCCGGAGAATATGGATACTCCAGGATGAAAGGCCTTCTCTGGAGCACAGACTGGACCACGCTGTCATCCTTTATCAGATAACCCGCAAATTCTATCTTTATCCCCAAAAATTGCCTGCATACAAGGGCCATTCTGTTGAATATATCCTCTGCCTCTTTCTTGCTAGAAGCCATATTTATCAATAATCTCACATCCATATCCGGCCGCCTCTGTGATATCACCTTTACCATAGCATAGGCATCTGTCACTGCCGTGGGCTCAGGGGTTGTAACCACAAGGGCGATATCTGAGGCCGTAACAAAATTAACTACATTATGGCTTATACCAGCGCTCGTATCCACAAGGACAAAATCTGCAATATTATTTATAGATGATAACTCCTCTATTATGTAATCTCTCTGCTGATCGCTGACATCGGCTAATTTCGATATCCCCGATGCCCCTGGAATAATCTTTATCCCCATAGGGCCCTCAATTATAATCTCTTCTAATCTCTTGTGTCTTTCCATTACGTGAAAGAGATTATATTTGGGATTTATATTTAGAAGTACATCGACATTGGCCAGGCCAAGGTCGGCATCCACGATAACAATATCCTTGCCCTGTTTTGCTATGGCAATTGCAAGATTTACAACAACATTCGTCTTTCCCACCCCTCCTTTGCCACTGGTAACGCTAATCGTACGGGCTGGAGAAAGGGCACTAACCAATTCGCGTAGTCTTTGCGCCTGATCCGACATCGCTTAATTCTCCCTTTATGACATTTATTATCTTTTCTCTATCGAGCTCTTCTATATCGTCAGGGACGGATTGGCCAATAGTCACATAGGAGATAGGCCTATTTAGCCAATGGACTGCTGAGATTACTATCCCCGGAGTCAGTGTTTCGTCCATCTTTGTAAACAACAGTTTATCTACCTTCAAAACCGAAAATCTATCGATAATCTGCTTAAGGGTTTTCTGATTACTTGTGGCACTTAATACCAGATGCGTCTCTTCAGGTGCCAGCAAATCAATAAAGGTCCTCAATTCTGACATCTGCATCTCATTCCTCTGGCTCCTGCCAGCTGTGTCGATAAATACAATATCGCAATGGCGCAATCTCTCCAGGGCAGAAGGAATATCCTGTGGTGAAACTACAACCTCTACAGGGATCCTCATTATCTCAGCATATGTCTTTAACTGATCCACTGCAGCTATCCTGAAGGTATCGACTGTGAGTAGACCTACCTTTTTCATCTCTATTAATGAAAACCTCGCAGCAAGCTTGGCAATGGTTGTGGTCTTGCCCACACCCGTGGGACCTATCAAGGCAACCTTATAAGGCCTATGCGTTTTATCCACGCGTATAGGTTCAGCCAGGCCTATAACCTCTGAGATAATGGTAAGGGCCTTCTCCTGCAAAACGCCGGTATCATAGTAATTAATTCCCTTCAACCTCTCAACTAGGCCATCTATGAAATCTTCACATACCTCCTGTCCCTTTAACACCCTAACCAACGCCCCAAAGGCATCCGGATAATGGGTAGAAAAACTAAATCTATTCAGGAGCGTCTCTGTCATCTTCTTTATCTCACCCAGCTCTTTCTGAAGCTCCAGAACCTCTCTAGGAACATGGATAGAGGGACTGTTTTCGATAGCTGGCAATGAACTAGTCTGGAGATTCTTAGCAACTTTCTTATAGACAGAGGCCCTTGGGTTACTTGGCACGGGTTCCTCCACTATCCTGACATCCGGAGAGGCAGTAACCTCGACCCTCTCCCTCTTTCGCCAGAACCTCCAGCCATCTCGTTCGTAATAGCTCCTGGTATGAAGGATAACTGCATTGTCTCCCATATCTTGCCTTATACGGGAAAGTACCTCTCGCATACTACTGCCATAGTACTTCTTTATCTTCATCTCCACGCCTCTTTGTTTCTATCCCAAAACATCTTAGCCATATCAAACGCTATAATCCTAGATCTTGACAATCCCTTCCGTAACAATATCGATCCCTGGACTTATCTCATTATAAGACACAACTGCCAGATAAGGTAGTGTCCTTTCTATGAAACGTCGCAGATAAGGCCTTATCTGCGGATTAACCAACAAAACGGCATTTATCCCCTTATTCATAACCGCCTCATATTGTTTTGTTATCTCAGTTATGAGCCTCTGGCCCAGATCCGGCGGGAGAAGTAGATAGCTCTCAAACTCACTGCGTTGTATGGCACCCTTTATCCTGTCTTCGAGCTCAGGCGCCAGGGTTATACAGTGCACCTTTCCGTCCTCCTCCAGATAGATATGGGTTATAGTCCTGGCCAGAGCAAATCTCACATATTCCGTCAGGACATCAATATCCTTTATCTTTGAACCATAATCACCCAGTGTCTCCAGTATAGTAACCATATCCTTTATCGGAATCCTCTCCCTCAAGAGATTCTGCAGTACCTTCTGGACCTCTGAAAGGGATAGCACCGCAGGCACAACCTCCTCTACAACAGCCGCATATTTCTTTTTAACCGCATCCAGTAAGTCCTTTACTGTCTGGCGGGTCAGTATCTCGTAGGAATACCTCTTTATGGTCTCAGCAAGGTGCGTGGTAATAACCGTACTGACATCTACCACCGTATATCCATTCCTCTCAGCATTAGAGACCTCATCCTGGGTAATCCAATAGGCCGGCAGATTGAAAGTAGGCTCTATCGTTGGCTCGCCATTCACAAGATGCCCGGCGCTACCTGGATTCATTGCCAAAAAGTAACCAGGCTTGACCTCGCCCTTCGCAACCTCAACCCCCTTCAATTTTATCAAATACTCATTGGCACCTATATGCATATTGTCCCTGACCCGCACCGGCGGCACTATTATTCCAAACTCCTGACCCAATTGCCTTCGTATAGTGGTAATCCTGGAAAGCAAATCCCCTCCTCTGCTCTCATCGGCAAGGGGAATCAAGCCATATCCTATGTCCAGTTCAAGCATATCCGTCTCGATTATCTCGTCATACCCTTGCTCTACCTTCTCTGCCTGGGCCTCCTGGCCCTGGACCTGGGCTCCGGCCTCTGGTCCCCTACCCTCGGGCACGCCCACACCTGTCTCCAAGGCCAATTCCTGCTTCTGCTGCAGGAGAAGGGAACCAATAAACCCTACAGATGCCGCCATCAATAGAAATGGGACCTTGGGCAAGCCAGGTATAATCGCAAAAAACAATAGCAATCCAGCCGCAATAAATATCGCACGTGGTGATGAAAACAACTGCATTGCCACTTCCATCCCCATATTCTTCTCTGAAGCAGCGCGGCTTACAATGATACCTGCAGCCGTAGATATAAGCAGGGCAGGGATCTGGCTTACCAATCCATCCCCAACTGTAAGCAGAGTATAGACGCGCGCTGCATCCATAGGAACCATATGCTTCTGGAATATCCCTATCACAAAACCACCGATAATATTTATCAATGTGATAATAACGCCAGCTATGGCATCACCTCGAACAAATTTACTGGCACCGTCCATTGCACCGTAAAAATCTGCCTCCTGGCTTATCCTCTGCCGCCTGCGCATAGCCTCTTTTTCGTCTATCAATCCTGCATTGAGGTCTGCATCTATGGCCATCTGTTTACCAGGCATAGCATCGAGGGTGAAGCGCGCAGCCACCTCTGCAATCCTCTGGGCACCTTTAGTAATAACGACAAACTGGATTACCACCAAAATGCAGAAGACCACAATGCCCACTACATAATTGCCCCCTACCACAAAGTTCCCAAAGGCCT
>JALVWL010000109.1:335-2756 GCA_027034965.1 Candidatus Omnitrophota bacterium | reverse complement strand
TTTCCACAAAATTGGGCATATATTCAACTGGCTTTCTGCCGAAACAGACTCCCTGCTGTTCATGGAAGGCAACCTGCTCCACATCGACATGGCGCTGTTTTATGGCATCTTTGGTATTGATGTAGACGATATCAGAGCCGCTGACCTTCACTACCGTAACACCATAGATATCGTTATTCAATAAGACAACTGCTGCCCCGCCTACCTCTTTACCAAAGTTAACATCGTAGGCAGATGAATGGCCGCTCCTGACAAGGTGTCCTGGTCTGACATCCCTGACTTCTGGCACCTCGTATATGCCAGGCACATAAAGCCGCGCCTTCTTCATCAATTCTTTTATCTCGGGGTCTGCCTTGAATCGTTTGGTCAATTCCTGACACACATATTTACCCGCACCTGCCAGTTTTTTGTGTCCAAAGGCATCTGCACCAGCTGATTCGTCTACCAATTCCCTACCGCTGGCATCCTTTATTCCCTCCGCAACTATGATGAGATAGGTTCCGGCCTTTACATCTGTATTAAGAATCCTATCGAAGTAACGCCTCTTACAGTGTTCATAGAGCACATCGAAATCCGTCGGTATCTCCGGGATAAGGATGGCATCTGCATCAGCGGCTATGCCACCCCTGAAGGCGGTATGGCCTGCATATCTGCCAAAGACCTCAACGACCATAATCCTGTTATGTGTGCGACCGGTGGTCTTTAGGTCCTGGGCAAACTGGGCGATTCGGTTTATAGCTGAATCCCCGCCTACTGAATATGTCTGAAGGTCTAGGTCCATAGTCTTTGGGGCATGGACACACTTTATCCCGTGCTCTGTCAGGTCCACCATCACACTGCCTGTATCATCTCCTCCGCTTATCACAAGTCCTTCTATGGAAAACTTTTTCAGTCCTTCTTTTATCCTTTCGTATTTATTGGGGTCCTCTATCTTCTTTATCTTTACCCTGGAATGGCCTGCCTCTGAACCAGCCAGGTTTGCATCAATAAAATCCGCCCTATCGGGCTGCAACTCAACCAGTTCATTTTCATCAAATTCAATGAGATTATAGAGCCCTGCATATCCATTCGGAATCACATAGGGTTTGATACCAAGGCTGTAAGCCGTTAGGGCAGCGCCCTTTACAACCGCATTTAATCCACCGCAATCCCCACCGCTGGTAATTATGCCTATCTTCTTCATCCCAAACCTCCTTCTATAAGTCCATATTTGGGTTTATTCCCTGGATTTCTCGGCATTATACCAATAAAGTCGCTATATAACAAGGGAATCGATTGTCTCTTTTCGTATGTCTAATCTTCTCCCCAACGAGACCTAATCAAATTACTGCCTGGTGCGTGGATCAAGGTAATATAGGGCAAGGTCGCTTACCAGATTGCCCAGCAAAAGCATTATAGCACTGAGCATAAGCCCTGCAAGGACGAGGAATACATCTTGAGATTGGACAGCAGAGAGCATAATCGTTCCCAGGCCTGGCCAGTTGCATATTATCTCAGTAAGGGCGGCACCTGAAAGGATGTCTGATAACTGGTAGCCAAAGATAACGACCAAGGGATGCATAGCATTCGGCAAGACGTATCTGGAAAAGACATATCTTTCAGGGATACCTTTCGAGTAGGCATTCAAGACAAAGGGCGCGCGCATCTTTTCCAAGAGATTGGCACGCACTATCCTGAACAATGACCCAATAGATGGTAGGGATATGACCAGGGCAGGGATGACTAGATGACGAGCTATGTCCACCAACTTCAAAGGAAGGGGAAGGGAATCGTAAAAAAGGCTGTGCATACCACCTAGGGGCAATATACCGCTTAGCAAAGCAAAGAAGAGAAAGAGGAATGCCAGAAAAAAGGAAGGCAGACACATAAAGACAAAGGCAACGACGCTTAAAAGAGGATCTAACTGCCTTATCCTGACCGCCCATATCCCCATAGGAATAACCGCAATCCATATCACTGCCATAGACACTAGTGACAAAAGAAGGGTATTTTTTATCCTAGAGGAAATCACATCCACAACCGGGCTGTGATAATAAAAGGAATAGCCTAAATCACCTCTCAAGAGATTAGCCAGCCACCAAAAGTACTGCACAAGCAATGGCTCATCGAGGTGGTAACGTGTCTCGTAGTCCTTTATTGTCTGCTCTGATATCTGGGGGTTAAGGCGCATCCTATCAAAGTAATTGCCCGGACTTAGGTGCATAAGCACAAATGCGATGAGAGAGACCCCTAACAGCAGGGGCAAAGCCCAAACCATCCTGTGGAATATTATCCTGAAGAACATAATTTTAAATCATATATTTATTAATCCCAGATTATGCACTTTAGATAACTCAAAACTCAAAGGTCAAAACTACAGATTAAATCTTAAGAATGAAGAATGGAGCATGGAGAATGAAGGAAATTTTTTATTAAGAAGGA